>CAMOWU010000022.1 GCA_946628545.1 uncultured Bacteroides sp.
GGCTAAGAGATATTGGCCTTTCAGGCCGACTTCTCACTTGCTAAAGTTCAATAAATGTCAAAAAAATTCTATGCCCATGAAACAACTCCATAAAAATGACGGTTGATGAATAAAGAAGGAAATGAAACAATTCAGCAGATAAAATGCGCCATATTTATCCTCAAAAGCATCATAGTGTCATCGTTTTCATCAAATAATTGGTCTATTTATTGCTAAATTTAAAAAGATAGACTAATTTTGCGGAGTTTTAGAACGTTATGGCAGAAGAAAAAGAACTTTTTTTGATTGATGTGGATAAAATCATCAGCGAGAAAGCTGGCGATAAGGCGAAGTATATCCCTAAGTTCGTCAACAACTGGCTGAAGAAAATCCTGCATCAAGATGATGTGAATGCCTTTATCGGTGGCGATGCCGCAGGTAAGGTGGGTATAGACTTTCTCGACGCATGTATAGAGTATCTCGACATGAAGATGGAGGTAAGAGGTCTGGACGAACTCCCTCCTAACGAGGACGGCAAGTACTTCACATTCACGTCCAACCATCCACTTGGTGGTGCCGACGGTGTGGCGCTCGGACAGATCCTTTGCCACAAGTACGACAGCAAGGTGAAGTATCTGGTCAACGACGTGCTGATGAACCTCCACGGACTGGCGCCTCTTTGCGTGCCGGTCAATAAGACTGGAGCACAGTCGAGAAACCTGCCGCAGATGGTGGAAGCCGCCTTCTCCTCCGACAACAATGTGCTGATGTTCCCCGCAGGACTATGCTCCAGGAAAATCAACGGGGTGATCCACGACCTGCCTTGGAAGAAGACTTTTGTGGGCAAGAGCGTGGAGTATCACCGCGACGTTATACCCGTCAGGTTCTCGGGACAAAACTCCGAAAGGTTCTACAACATTGCCAACATCTGCAAGAAACTGCACATCAAGTTCAACCTCGCTATGCTGTTCCTGGTCGATGAAATGTATAAGAACAGAGGGAAGAAGATGACCGTGACCTTCGGAAAACCTATCCCCTGGCAGACCTTCGACAAGTCGAAGACACCGGCACAGTGGGCACAGTGGGTGCAGGACAAGGTTTACGAACTGTAGCTCCAACAAACCTGACCTCTGTCCCTGGAATTCCAATGGGGTAGGGAAATTATGTACTGAAAACTAAAGAAGCAAATAAATATGATGGAAGAAATCATAGCGCCTGTAAGCAAGGAACTGCTGAAATCAGAACTGACAGAAGACAAACGCTTGCGTTTCACCAACAAGAGCCACAATGAAATCTATATCGTCACGTGGCAAGACTCGCCCAATGTGGTCAGAGAGATAGGACGTCTGCGCGAAATCGCATTCAGGGCTGGTGGTGGCGGTACGGGACTGGCACTCGACCTTGATGAGTTCGACACCATGGACCATCCCTACAAGCAACTCATCGTGTGGAACCCCGATGCGGAGGAAATCATAGGTGGGTATCGCTATATCCTGCCTGAGGATATCAAGTTCGACGAGAAGGGACAACCCATACTCGCAACTTCACACATGTTCCATTTCTCCGATAAGTTCATCAAGGACTATCTGCCAAACACCATCGAACTGGGACGCTCCTTTGTCACACTTGAATATCAATCTACAAGGGCGGGTTCCAAAGCGCTTTTTGCACTCGACAATCTCTGGGACGGATTGGGAGCGTTGTTTGTGGTGAAGCCCAACGTGAAGTATTTCTTCGGCAAGATGACCATGTATCCCTCCTACAACCGCCATTGCCGCAACCTCATACTCTACTTCCTCAATAAGTACTACAGCGACAAGGACAACTTGATAGTACCCTTCAAACCTCTGGAAATTGATGAGGACACCAGCAAGTTGGCTGAGATTCTCAACAAGTCGGAATTTAAGGAGGACTATAAGGCACTGAATACAGAGATACGAAAGGAAGGACTCAATATTCCGCCACTGATCAACACATACATGACACTCTCGCCAACCATGAAGATGTTTGGAACTGCCATCAACTATGGATTCGGCGATGTGGAGGAAACAGGAATCCTCATTGCTATCGACGAGATCATCGACCAGAAGAGGGTGCGCCACATTGAATCGTTTGTGCGCGACAACCCCGACGCTGTCCACTTCACCAGTGGAGCCAACAAGGTCATCAGCAAGTGCTGACCAAACCTGCAAGTGCTGAGCAAACAGGTATATCTACATTCATCCCCCGAAACGGTTTTCAAGCAAAACAGTTTCGGGGGATGAGTGTTTTTCACATGTAGGGACGCGACGTGTCGCGTCCGAATCACAGCGGACACAGCATGTGACTTCTATTCTTTATATCAGCGGTATGCTGGTGCCGTTGATCTTGCGGAAAAGGTCGAGGGCGAAGACGTCGGTCATGCCAGAGATGTAGTCGAGGATGGACATGATGCGGCCATAGACGGTGTCGGCGTGGATCTCATATTGTTCCGACACACGGTTGAGCAACAACTGGGAATATTTCTTTTCGGGCGACATCACAGCGTTGGTGAAGAGATCGATCAGCGTGTAGATGATCTTATAACCCGCTACCTCGATATCTACCACGTCCTTCGACCGGTAGATCCTGGCGAAGGAGAAGGCCACGCATTCCTCGTACGCCTTGCGCGGACGTGGGCTGATGTGGTCGAGAAGGCATCCCCTGAACTCACCGGAGAGAATCTTCTCCTCGTTTTCCACAAAGACCTTGATGCACTCATGCTCCAGCAGTCCGATGACACTCGACCGCAGATAGACGATTTGCTCGTTGATGTCGGTCACCTCATTGAAGGTCTCCCTGATATGAGCCTGCCTTTCTTCATCGAAGAAGGAGAGCAGCAGTGCCTGGGCTTTCTCCGTGGGCATGATCTTCAGTTTGTGGGCATCCTCAATGTCCATCACCTCGTAGCAGATGTCGTCGGCGGCTTCCACTAAATAGACCAGGGGATGGCGGGCATAAATCATCTTGCCGGTGTCGGGACGTAGTTGTTGCAGCCCCAACTCGGTGGCGATGCGCAGATAGGAGTCTCGTTCGCTCTGGAAGAAACCGAACTTCTGCTTCATCCCTGCCTCAGTGGAGGGGAAAGGGTACTTCACGATGGATGCCAATGTGGCGTAGGTCATGACGAAACCACCTTTGCGACGCCCGATAAACTGATGGGTTAGCAGTCGGAAGGTGTTGGCATTGCCGTCGAAGTGGATGATGTCGCTCCATTCCTCCTCACTCATCTGATGGCTGTATTTCAGGCCTTCACCTTCGGAAAAGTAGGTGGCGATGGCGTTTTCGCCAGAATGGCCGAAAGGTGGGTTGCCAAGGTCGTGTGCCAAACATGCCGCACTGACGATAGAGCCAATCTCCTTAAGATTGCTCTCGCTCAGTTCGGGATGCCTGTCCAACAGCCGTTTGGACACATCGTTACCCAGACTGCGGCCCACACTCGCCACCTCCATGCTGTGGGTGAGGCGGTTGTGGACAAACACACTGCCTGGAAGTGGAAAGACCTGTGTCTTGTTCTGCAACCGGCGGAAAGGCGCAGAGAAGATCAGGCGGTCGTAGTCGCGCTGGAACTCTGTCCGGTCGTGAGGGAACTTGTTGTGATACTCTTCTTGTCCGAAACGTTTGGTGGATAATAGTTGATGCCAGTCCATGATGGGTTGATCTTGTCTCAAATGCTTGGTTGAGGTCTATAATGGGCAAATTTAATCATTTTTTTCCGACACTTTGAGGATAATCGGTATGAAAATGATGATTTCTGCCATAAAATGATTACTTTCGCACTTGAATAGTTCATTTCAACGAAATATCTTCAAAACAGTGAAAGTACAAATCGTCAATCAATCGCACCATCAGGTGCCTGCTTATGCCACCATCCTGTCGGCAGGTATGGATCTCAGGGCCAACCTCAGCCAGCCCATCACGCTCCGGCCTATGGAGCGCTGTCTTGTGCCTACCGGGCTGTTCATCGCACTGCCCAAGGGCTACGAGGCCCAAGTACGCCCTCGTAGTGGACTGGCCCTGAAGAAGGGAGTGACTGTGCTCAACTCGCCCGGCACCATCGATGCCGACTATCGTGGTGAGATCTGTGTCATTCTGGTCAACATCTCCAGTGAGGATTTCGTCATTGAGGACGGAGAACGTGTCGCCCAGATGGTGGTGGCACGCCACGAAACCGTGGAATGGGAACAGGTGGAGACGCTCGACTCCACCGAACGCGGTGAAGGTGGTTTCGGACATACCGGGGTGAAGTGATGATAGGCGAAGCCAATGGTCAATGTTCAATGGTCAATGTTCAATGTTCAATGAGTCAATTACGTTTTTGTAACATATTGCTCTTGGTGCTAATGGCTTTTGCCTTTACGGCAGGAGATGTCTGCGCCAAGGGTAAGAAACCGAAGAAAAAGGCGAAAGCGAAGACGGAACAAGAGTTGCCTGCAGAGCAGCAGAGAAAATTTGAACTGGTCTTCCTCGAGGCTGACCGTCAACAACTGGCTGGTCACCATTCCGATGCTTTCGAACTCTACACCTATGCGCTGCAAATCAACCCCAACTCGGCGGTGGCTTATTATAAGTTGTCGCAATACTATCTCTTCCTGCGTGATGAAGCACGTGCGGAGCAGAGCTTGAAGAAAGCGGTGGAATTGCAGCCCGAAAATCTCTGGTACAAGGAGTCGCTGGCTGTCTATTACGAACAGCACAACCAAGTACAGGAGGCCATCGCGGTGATTGAGTCAATGGTCGGACTGAGCAAGGAGAAGAGCGAGTTGCTCATGGAACTGGTGGAACTCTACAGCAAGAGCAATGACCACAAGAACGCCATCTCCGCACTCAACCGATTAGAGGAGATTGAAGGGAAGTCGGAGCAACTGTCGATGCAGAAATACCGTATCTACCGCAACATGCACGAAGACAAACTGGCATTTGCGGAGATGGAAAACCTGGCGGAAGAGTATCCCAATGACCTCCGCTACCGTGTGCTGCTGGGCGACCTCTACCTCGATAACGGTGACACTGATGGAGCCTTGCGTATCTATAAGGAGGTGGAAGAGAAAGATTCCACCAATGTCTTCGCCATGTTGTCGATGGCTACCTACTATAACAAGACCTCACAGGATTCGCTCTATCTGGAGCAGTTGACACGCATCGTGACACATCCCAACCTGGAGCAGCGCGTCAAGACGTCGGTCATGACCAGCATCATCTACGACGCCATACAGAACAACAGGGACACGGTGCAGATCCTGAACCTGATCGACCGCACTTTGGCTTCTTCCCATGCCAGCAACGACATGGTGGAGATCTGCGCCCGTTATATGGTTTCGGCCGACGTTTCGGTAGAGCGCGTCAAACCCCTCCTGCGCATGATGCTCGACAACGACCCTGAGAATGAGATGGCGCGCAACCAGTTGCTTACCTACGCCATTTCTGAGAACAACACCGAGGCGGTCGCATCCCTGTGCAAGGCTGCTGTGGAATATGCTTCAAGCAATCCCGTCTATTACTACTATCTCGGCATCGCCTATTACCAGCAGAACAAAGAAAAGGAGGCTCTGGAGGTGATACAGAAAGGACTGGAGCATATCAACAATACGGGAAGTGTGGATTTGATTGCCAGGATGTTCTCCATCTCAGGCGACCTCTATCATAAGTTCGGCGAAGACGACAAGGCTTTCGCTGCCTACGACTCCTGCCTCGTCTATTCACCCGATGAGGTGCTGGCACTCAACAACTATGCCTATTATCTGTCGTTGAAGAAGCAGAACCTCGACAAGGCGGAGTCGATGAGCGCGAGGTCGTTGGAAAAAGAACCCAACAATGCCACCTACGTCGATACTTTCGCCTGGATCCTCTTCCAGCAGGAACGTTACGTGGAGGCCAAGGAATATATCGACAAGGCCATACGCATCCTCACCGAGGCGGGAGAGGCCGATACTAAAGACAACAGCAACATCCTTGAGCACGCTGGCGATATCTACTTCAAGGCTGGCGATACGAAAGGCGCTCTCGAACTATGGCAACGGGCCCTCAACAACGGGTCCGACTCCAAGACCATCAAGCGCAAACTGCAACTCCGCAAGTATGTCGAGTGAAGCACATCTCGGTTGAGCGCAATCGGGATTTTGCCCCATTACTTATCAATTGTTCAGGTGAACGGGGAATTTAAAGAAGACTCCTTAATATATATAACTACTTCCTAACCAAAACTTTAAACAATCAAGCTTGCTTGGATTGCCGAGCGTGAGCATTTTAGGCGAAGCCAATGGTCAATGTTCAATGGTCAATGTTCAATGGCTCTATGGTGCAGTCGTGGGTCTTATTCTCGCGGTCGTAGCAGATGCCTACGAGCAGGATGTTGTCGGCATGGCCATCCACCTTCTCCCAATAGCGGCGTTCCTTGATCTGGGTGATGGCTTCCTCCGCATTGTGACCATACTTCAGTTCGATGACGATGGCAGGTGAATCCACATTCTTGCGGGGCATGAGCACCAGGTCGGCATAGCCTTTCCCCGATGCGTACTCCCGATGGAAGATATAGTCGCCATGGGCATAATAGTACGCGATGCTGAGCACACAGGCCATGGAGTTCTCGTCGTTGTAGGAGAGGATGCTGGTGTTCTCGCTGTGGGCGGCCTCGATTGCGCTGGTCACAGCATTTGAGTTTTGGGCAAGGGTGTCGTTGAGCAATTGCTTCGATTTCAATATGGCATCCGACACGACTTTCCAATTGTTTTCCCTGACTGCGTTCACCAACTCGCCCGACACTTCTCTGTTGGGCACATAACACTCCTTTTCCCGGCGGTCGTATGCCAGATACCCAAGGTGAATGAGTACGGTCAACACGTCGTCGCGGTTGTTGATCTGGGAAAGGTCGTTCTTGAAACCGACGGGGTCAACTTCGCATCGCTCGCCTGCCAACATGCGGATGATGTCGTCTTTCAGACCCTCATAGTTCATGTTGATATAGGGAGAGATGGCATCTGTAGCTCCCGTCTTCGACCAGTAATTGTCGCACCACTGATTTCGAATAGCCATCATCACCGAGTTGGGATTGAACATCGAGGGCTGAGGGCCAATCTGGTAACCGTCGTACCATTTCTCCAATTCGTCGAAATCCATGCCGTGTTTGGCTGCCAACTGGCGCACTTCTTCCTTTGTGAAACCAAAATAGGAGGCCATGGATCCAGGAGACACCATGGAGTATTCCTCAAAGTTGTTCAATGCCGACTGCGTCTTGTGTTTCTTGATGGGCAGAATGCCAGTCATATACACACCTGCGAAAACTTCCACCCCCGACACGTCCTTGAACATGCGGCGCAGTAAGTTCAGGTATTCGTCCATTACCTCTGGTTGGCTCTCAAACTCGCGGCAGATGGCGTCCCATTCGTCGATGATGCAGATGAAAGAATCGCCCGTCTCACTATGGATGCGCTGGAGAAAGGCCATCAGGTCGTCACCATCTTTTAGTGCCACTTGTGGATAAACCGTCTGGATGTCCGTTTTCAGTTCATCCTGTATGTGCCAGATGACGCGCTCGTTCTTGAACCGAGTGACGAACGTGGTCATGTCGAGGTAGATGACGGGATACTTGTTCAAGTGCTCCTCAAACGATGGATCATTGGCAATCTGCAGGTCGGAAAACAAGGAGCGCGAGTCGCAAGAGCGGTCGTAGTAGGCCGCCAGCATCTTAGCCGCCATCGACTTGCCGAAACGGCGGCATCGGGTCACGCAACTGAAGCACTGCTCGGTGAAGAGTGTCTTGTTGACGACCGCTATCAACCCTGATTTGTCGATGTATTCACTTCGTCGAATCCGTTGGAATGCTGTGTTTCCTTTGTTGATGTATATACCCATAATGACATCTTTTTCTTATTCACGTACAAAGATACAACATTTCAAATGAAAAAGGCTGAAAGAATGGACAAAAAGTTGGGTGGACTTGATCTGGTGGCAGTAGAATAAATCATGCTATTCACGAAAAAAATGAGGTTTTATATTTGTAAGTTCAGGATTTTTAGCATATTTTTGCACTTGTCTTGACGGGCGGAATGCGCTTCTCGAAGCGCGACCTATCCGAAAAAGACCAGGAAAGCGTTTTTTTTGCTTTCATCCTTGAAGTTGAAATCTGGAAAATTTTGCAAAGGGATGGAATGACAAAGACGCTCATCTGTTGGTATATGCTGCAGTTGTGTACCTCACGCTGTTTTTATATACTCGACAGCGTGAGGTCCATTGTTCCTTTTTTCATTTTTGCACAGGTTTTTCCATAGCCCAACTTCAGATGAATCAAAGAATCAAGGCCCACGCTTTTTCTGTTGACCTGATTCTATTACGTCTGTTAGGGTCTTGCGGCATCATCAACAACAACACCAATGAAAAGACTTATTCTCTTCGCGCTTTTACTGATCAACACACTTGGCGCAACCCGGCTCTTCGCACAGAGCACACTCATGGCAACACTCAGCCATGAAGGAAACGTCACAACCTACAACGGAACCAACGCATTCTCACAGGCCATGTCTGCGGCTCTTGACGGTGACATCATCACCCTCTCGCCTGGAACATTCTCTGCTGCCGATATCACCAAGGCGGTGACCATCAGAGGAGCAGGAGGCGGCTGCGATGGAGGCTGGAATGAAGAGGCATGGAACCATGCCACAACCATTAATGGGAACGTTGATATTCGAACTAACAATGCCATCGTCGTGGAAGATGTGTATTTCAACAATACCCTTTATTATGATTACACAGATATAACCAACTCCAACAGCAAGTTTATCAGGTGCAGGATATCGAAAGTGTATTATCATAATTGGAGTGGCAAGATCATTGATGCCCAGTTCATCAATTGCTACATCACCGGTGAAGTTTATTGCAAAACAGGCAGCAACATGAGTTTCACCAACTGCATCGTCAGATATCCCCACAACAACGAAAACTCATATATGGATTTCCTGAATTGCGTCATACGTGGTGGTGATTGGGGTACCCTTTCCATCTACAACAGCAACTTCAAGAATTGCATATACATTAATTATAATACTAACTATAGTTACCTCCAAAGCAGCAACAGTGCCTCACATTGTGTGTTTATAGGTCCAAATGACAATTTCTTCAAAGATGTATCACCAAGCATCTCCAACACCTCTGTGACTGAATCGTTCCTACTCGATGATTACCAGTTGAACGACGCAGCCAAGGCCACCTATCTCGGAACCGACGACACAGAAATCGGTATCTACGGTGGTATCATGCCCTTCAAGACCACCCCGGCTAACCCCCACATCTCAGACATGAAGGTGGCACAGAAGACCACTGAAAGTGGCAACCTCAAAGTGGAAATCACGGTCAAGGGCTTTGAATAATCATTCGCATAAACGACTACATCACTTAATGAAAGGAAATGCTTATGCGAAAGTACATATTATTCATGTTCCTGTGTCTCCACTATGTGGCAAGGGGACAAACAGAGTCGCTGACCTGTCGGTTCATGGTCGATAACAAACCGCTGACCGAGAAAAAGGTCTCTGCGAAAAACGCCACAACGGCTTTCGACCTCGACATGTCTGCACTACCCGAGGGACTTCACACCCTCTCTGCACAACTCGTCACCCCCGATGGTGCGGTGGCTTCCGTCCTGCGCGACATCTTCTACCGCACCGTACCCTGGATAGATACCTCTGTCAAGTCGCTCACTTGCCGGTTCATGGTCGATAACAAACCGCTGACGGAAAGAACCATCCCGGCAACAAGCGCCACCACTACCTTCGACCTCGACCTCTCGGCTCTGCCCGAAGGACTGCACACCCTGTCGGCACAGGTGGTCACTCCCACAGGAGAGGTGACCTCATCCCTGCGCGACATCTTCTACCGTGTGCCAGCCAACAAAGGCAAGATCGTCACGAAATGCTACTACAAGATCGACAAGGGCGACTATGTCTATGAAGCCGAAATCAGTGATGACGGTACCTATCAGTTCAACCTCGACCTCGCTTCCCTGGACCTCGGACTGCACAGACTCACTATTATGCTCTCGGACGACAAGGTCACCTACAGTACTCTCTCAGAGACTTTCTTCGTAGAGAAGATGCCGGAATCGGGAGGCAACATCAGTCAATATGGTTACTGGCTGAACGACGATGCCACCACCTACACGTCGGTGGACATTGTCAAGCCTGTGCCTACCTTCACGCTTATCAAGCAACTGCCACTGCCACAGCAACCCTTCAGTAGTCAGCGTTACGCTTTCTGCATCGAGAACGGGCAACCTACTGTCTATGGGCAGAACGACTTCCATATCCGCTTCTTCGATAGCAACGGAGGTATGGTGGATGGTGTGGAGCGATACTCCGATGCGCGTGTGAAAGAGACGCTCACCGACTTGCCTGTCATCCAATCAGAGGTGACAGCCACCATCAACCGTCCCGAAGAGAACACCATCAAGTGGTTTACCTTCAATGCCTCTTGGAGCGACAGCCTCATCTTCAAGGCCGACCAGCGTTGCATGATAGAAGTCTATTCTCCTTCTGCCCAGAAGGTTTATAGCAGCAGCGGTACGGAATCCACTGCATTTGAGGGTTGCCATGCCGCCGAGGACGGTACCTATTACCTTGCCATCCACGATGTGGAAGGCAACGCATCGTCCATCAACATCGACTACATCCGCATCGACAAGGACTGCATCGTGCTTGATGAGAAAGCAACGTCGGCACCCACCGATACCACCAATGTCTTCGTGAGGGTGAAGCGAACCCTGACTGCCGGCAAGTGGAACAGCGTCGTATTCCCATTCGACATGAACAGCCAACAAATCACCGCGGCATTCGGTGCGGACGTCCGGATTCTCGATTTCACGGGGCATGAGGCAGTCAAGGATGCGAAGGGCAAGACCAACTATATCAAGGTCTATTTCTCCACTCGTAGCATCGATCAGGGTATCAAGTCCAACCATCCCTATCTCATCAAGGTGAAGAATAAGGTCAGCGAATGGATGCTCAACGGAGTCAATATCACTGTCGATGACAATCCCGTGAACGCAGCCTTGGAGCGTACAGACACAGAATGGAGCGAATTCACAGGCACCTATGCCGCCAACACCGCTGTACCAGCCAACTGTTTGTATCTCAACAGCGACAAGTTCTATTATTCAACAGGCAGCACGCGCATCAACGCCTTCAATGCCTATTTCGACCTTTCAGATGTGCTTGACGACCGCAGCGGCACCTATACCAACAACATAGAACTCTGCATCGACGGAGGTATGAACCCAACTGACTGGGCGATACTCAATGAGGTGTATGCCAATTTGGACGGTGAGAAGACCTGGACAAGAAAATGGAATCTGGGTGATGATGCCGGCAGTGCCACCACACTGCCAGGGGTGACGATGGAGAACAACCGCGTCACCGCCATCGACCTCAGCAACAACAACCTCAAGGGCGAGTTCCCGTACGCATTGCTGAAGTTGGAGAAATTGCAAAGCCTCAACCTGTCCAACAACACCCTCACTGGCGACATCGGTGCAAGTCTGACACAGTATGCAAAAGCAAATGGTGGGTTCAAGCCTGGGCTGATCAACCTCAATATCTCCCACAATGCCCTCAATGGCAATATTGGAGAGTTCGCAGGACACTGCTCGACACTTGCCAAACTCGATGCCTCCTACAACCGTTTCAGTGAGGTGGATCCGATGATAGCCAAAACAGTCAGACTGACACTCGACCACCAGACACTCGACACACAGGCCATCCACGCCACCGACGCACCATGGCAACTGACGGAACTGCCCTCCATCCTCTTCTACAACCATAGCGAACAGGACTTCAGTGAAAATCTCTCGCTCAACCTGACTGCTGAAGGTTGGGGCATGAACATGGCATGGCAGAATGGCAAGATGGTTGTCGGTGGAACAGGGAAAAACAATGCCTATAAGGGAGCAAACGGGGCGACTGTGACTGCTACACTGAACAGCGGCAATATCACAGCCAACGCCACGACATTCCCCTTAGACTTCTCATTTGACATGGGCGACGCCAACTTCATCGACGGTGTGAACGCCGCCGACCTGCAGGCCACTATCCTCTACGCCCTCAACGACTATACGAAGCTCTTCAACTTCACTGCTGCCGACACACATTCGGATGAGGACATCAACGTCCTTGACGTAGTGAGTACGGTCAATATCATGCTGGAGGAAATGCCAGTCAATAGTGAGGAGGTAAATAGGAGGGAAAGCATCGAGGAACAGCCAATAGCTGATGCATCCGTCTTTGTCCGTGAAGGCCAATTGATTCTGCAATCATCTGTACCTGTGGCAGCCATCGATATCAAGACATCCGACAGGGTGGCCTGGAACATTGAACGCTATGGGCTGACACAGACCACTACCGAACGGGCACTGGTGGGCTACTCTCTCAACGGAGCAACCTTGCCCGCAGGTGAGGTGGTGCTGGGTGAGTGCACTGGAAACGTGAAAGTCCTGAGCGTGAGTGCAGCCGATGCTGAAGCCAACAGCATCAGCGTTGCCATCACCGACGGCACAGCCACCAATATCGAAGACATCGATGACGACGGCACTACTGACGAAACTTACACGGTGGCGGGCATACGGACCAACACCAAGGAGGGAGTGCGCATCATCAGAAAGAACGGTCGGACCGTGAAGGTTTATTATAACAAGAACAAATGAACGCTACGACAATGAGAACAAGATATTTGATCACATTCTTGATGACATTGTGGCTCGGCGTGCAAACCGCGCTGGGGCAGAACACACTGACCATTCCCGACATGACGGTGATGCTCGAACAGCAGGCTGCTTTGTCCGTTGAACTCGACAACAAGGACGAGGTGGTGGCACTGCAGTTCACGCTCACCGTTCCCGTGGGCATCTCGCTCGATGCTTCGACTGCGAAGATGAGCGACAGGGCCAACGGACACAACGTGACGATGCGCAAAACAGGTGATAATACCTATACGGCGATGGTCACTTCGGGACAAAACAACACCATCAAAGGCCACGCAGGCCAACTGATGACCATAGGTTTCACTGCTTTGAACCCGCTCAAACCAGGGGACAAGGCAACTATCGCTATCAACAACACCATCATCAGCGGAAAGGACAGCCGCAACATCGCTACGGGTGCCAAGGGTGGCACCGTCACCATCTCGAGAATACCCGACCTGACAGTGAAAGGTGTCACTTGCGACAAAAAGACAATCAATCCCGGAGAACAGGTAAAAGTGTCGTGGCAAGTGGAGAATGTAGGCCAACTCGCCACGGCCGGTGGATGGAGCGAGCAGGTGTCGCTCGTCAGCGAGGATGGTAGTCAGAGGAAAATCATAGCCACTACTCGCTACGATGCGGCGATTGGAGTTGGAGCCGCAGTCAACCGACAGACCGAAATCACCTTGCCGCAGTTGTTCGGCATCGATGGTAACACCCGTTTGCTGGTGCGTGTGGTGCCAGACAGCGAGGCTGGCGAGCCATCGACTGCTCAGACCAACAACACGGCCTATGGCGCCAATACACTTTGGCTCAATAAACTGACCTTTTGTGAACTTTCACCATCGAGGATAGAAGAGAATGGCGGAGCAAGTGTTGCCCTGAAAGTGAGCCGAAGCGGTAGCTGGGCGAATGCTGAGACTTTCACAGTTTCCGCAACGGCAGACAGCCGTGTCTCTTTCCCTGAAACCGTCACGATACCTGTCAACCAGTCTGCGGTGGTAGTCAACGTCAGAGTGACCGACAATACCGAACTTGACGACAACTCCACGATTAGCGTGACCATCACCGGCAATGGCTATCCAGAAGCTACTGGCTCTTTCGACATTATCGACAACGAGTTACCCTCCCTCGTGGCCACGGCATGGAACAACAAGGGAAAAGAGGTGACCGAAGTGCAGGAAGGTGGCTCGTTTACCGTTCATGTTGTGGCAGAAAAAGCACCTAAAAAAGATGTGACGTTAACACTCACCTCCGACTTGGCGAAACGTTTCTCCTATCCCTCACAGTCTGTGCTGAAGAAGGGCAAGAATGAAGTGGATATCCAGGTTACTGCTATCGACGATGAGTTGTCGGATATCGAGCAAGTGGCCACGTTCACCGTTTCCGCCGTAGGCTATGGTAAGAGCGAGTTCAGCCTTGCGCTGCTCGACAACGATGCACCGACCCTCGAACTCATTCTGACGCCGGATATCGTGTCGGAAGGAGCGGGTACAGGTGCTGTCAGTGGTACAATTCGCCGCACAAGCAATATCAACAAATATGCAGCGATACGTCTTTCAGATAATTCTGATGGCGCACTCCAATATCAGAACACGACGCTGAACATGGACAAGGGGGTGGAAGAAGTGTATTTCACCATGGGACCGACTGACAATAGCGTTGTTGACGGAAAGCGCACCTACACCATTACGGCTGCGGTCTATTCGACGGCATGCCGTTGTTCTGCCACAGAGCGTTCTGACGGTTATGTGACTGCCCAACTCTCTGTCCTCGATGATGACGGGCCAACGATAGTCATCACCCCCTCGGTGCAGAATGTCAGGGAAGGCAGCAGCGCCACACTGACCATCTCAAGGAATGACCGCAAGTCGGAGGCTATCACCGTGCAACTGAACTGCGATGGTGGTTACAAAGCTCAGTACCCGGCGACGGTCACTGTTCCCGCTGGCAAAGAATCGGTCGATGTCAGTGTCGCTTTCCCTGAAAACAAAGTGAAGGGTGATGGAAAGGCACTTGTATTCACCGCTACATCCAATGGCTTCGAAATGGGCACATGCGTCGTCAACGTCATCGACCAGTCCATGCCTGATGCAACCGTCACTGGCTTGAAGGCAGACCGCTTTGACATCAAGGTCAATGAAACGGTCAATCTCACTTATACCGTCAACAATACGGGTATTATGGATCTGCCCGATACCACCGACATCGTTGTGTTCATCGGCGGAACGGCAGTCGCCACCCAGAAGTTGGGGAAGAAGGTTGCCCCTGGAGCATCGCTCATGCTGAGCACGCCGGTCCGCTATCTCAGCAACACCGGTGTACAGTCTGTTTACGTTGCTGTCAATCCTTATAAGACCGTCAAGGAAATATCTTATGCCAACAACTCATCCGCCCAAATCCAGATGATTGTTGGAGCCCCGTTCACCGTGTCTTCTTTCAAAGTCGGAAAGGATGATTGCACCCCTGGAGAAACCGTGGTGGTAGAGGGAAAAATCGATGGACCAAATGAAGCTATCAGCCAAGCCGAGGTGGAAATCTACTACATCCTCGACGGATATCGCCAGTCTAAAAAAATCTACACCAATGACCAAGGCGAGTTTTCGACCGACATCACTCTCCTGGACGGGCTTTATGGCAGCTACTTGTGTGGAGCATGCTACCCAGGCGAGAACGTCACTACTGCCATGGCCACAGTCAATGTCTTTGGCCTCACCATCGAGCGAGGAGCAAATCCCTGCTTCTACCTGAAGCCAACAGAGGTGAGGACCGGTAGCGTCCTCATCCACAATCCGGCAGCTGTGGCTCTCGAAGGTGTTCGGCTCACGATAGGCACTGTGCCTGGCAACCTGACGTTCAAGGGTTCTATACCATCAACCATACCAGCCGATGGCACAGTGGAACTCTCGTATGTCATTACTGGTGAGGCCGAGTCCGAAGGCGACGAGTGGCATGAGATTATGATGAATGTGGAGTGTCAGGGCAAGGCCGCTCTGCAGATACCTGTCAAGGCATACGTGTATCCTGAAGACCCCGAACTGGTCGCATATTCCAATTCATTCAATCTGAATATCTCACAAGATGCCACCACTCCATGCTGGATCAACATCAAGAACGCGGGCAAGGGCGAGACTGGTGCCATCTATCTGGAGATACCCGATGCGAAATGGATAACCGCTCCGAGAACACAGTACCCGTCGCTCGCCTTTGATGAGGAACTGAGCATCCCCGTCTATTTCACACCGACCGACGATATGCCACTTAACTCCGAATACCTGACACCGTTCCATATTTACGGGGAGAACGGTGGCTCGATAGCCATCACTGGACGGATCAAGGTGGTGAGCGAGAAAACGGGGCGTGTGCTGGTTGATGCCGTTGACGAGGGAACATTCTATTATGATGAACAGCCTCATGTGGCTGGTGCCTTTGTCCAGATTAAGGATACCTACAGCAACAGGGTGGTTGCTTCGGGCTATACTGATGAAAAGGGCTTGTTCTTGTCTGCTGAACTCCCATGCGGAGCATACAACTGCACGGTCAGCGCAGATATACACGCTGATTTCTCCGACATGGTTTATGTTGAGGCTGCTGAAACCGACACATTAGAGGCCTTCATGCCCATTGCACCGATTACTTATATTTGGGAGGCTCATCCCACAACCATTGAGGACGTGTATGAGTTCCGTCCTGAGGCTCAGTTCGTGACACATGTGCCTACAGCAGTGGTCATCATCGACTTCGCCAATGAACTGCCTAAGGAGATGGAGGTAGGCGACACTGCCGTGGTGATGGCTACAATCACCAACCACGGACTTGTGGAAGCCGAGGATGTCAATGTGTGGTTTGGAGACCATGACATGTTTGATGCCGAAGCCAAGGTTAAGCATTTCGATGTCATCCCTGCGGGAACCACTCAGTTCGTCCCGGTAGTGGTGACTCGCAAAGAGTACGGGAATGAGGTCAACGTCCGTGAGAAATCCGGACTTGATTGTGAGGTCAATGTGCGCAAGGAGATGTTTGCCGGATTCCGCCGTCGTTGCAATTACCACACGCATCGATGGGACACCATCCAGGTGACGAATTCTTTTGCGGTGCCTATTCCAAATTTTACCTGCGATCTGAAATTGCCAGGTGGGGTGCTCAGACCATTCCCCATGCCAATACCTGGAGGTACACCTTGGATACAGCCACAAAGGACGCCTAAGCCTCCCAAACCATCCAAAGACAGGCCACCGTATGAGAAAGATATCACCATTATACCTCCGTTTGAGGCCGAGGAGGAACTCGAGAACTGTCTCGATGATTGTTTTGACGGTCTGCCCGACCAACTGGATGACTGGAAAAAAAATCTTGACGATCTGATGGCTGCCGCAAGAAAAGCTGGTAAAAAGAAACTTTCACGGGCTGCCTTGTTGGGGGCTTTAGGACCGATGTGGGACGCTGCCGGTCTTGGATGGGAAATAGGCAAATGGATTGACGAGTGTCTGATTCCTGCCTACCCACCACTGTGGGAGTATATGCATGGCGACGGTACCGGATATGATGCCAATAGCCGCGTGCATATCGTGACGGCTGCCAATGCGGAATACGACATCACCGAAGAGCAACTGAAGAATATCGCCAAATCGTATAAGACGTATCAACTGCTCGCTACCTATATGGACGAGAGTGTCGCTGACGCTGTGATTGACAGTCTGGAGCAGGTGGCTATCTCGGATGGTTATGAAGGACTCTTTGATCAAATCGAACAAGGAGTGGATTTGCTGGCCAAGAGTATTGAGGAAGCCATGCCTGGTGGATGCACGAAAGTCAGGGTGCAATTCCCGCAAACCGCTGTGTTCACCCGAGAGGCGTTCCAAGGCGTGCTCACAGTCAACAACACCGCGTCGAAACCTCTGACCGATCTTGAACTTAAGTTCCGCATAGAGGATGCTGACGGAAACGACTGCACTTCGCTGTTCCAGATAGATCCGACCTACAAACTGACTGATGTGGTGCTGGATGCAGAACGCAAGGGCACAATCGCGGAAAATAGTAGCGGAACCTATGATATTCTGTTTGTTCCCACGAAGAACGCAGCGCCGACGCAGCCAGTGGAATACAGGTTCACGGGGGCTATCACCTTTACGAACCCAAACACAGGCATACCTTTCTCCGCTACTTTGTTCCCAGTTGCACTCACAGTCAATCCGACTCCCGACATCGATGTGCATTACTTCCTGCAACGAGACGTGCTTGGTGACGACGCTCTGACCGAAACGGTGGAGCCGTCGGTTCCCGCCGAACTCAGTGTCATGCTCAACAACAAGGGGTACGGTGATGCCAACAATATGCGTTTCTACGTCAAGCAACCTGAAATCATCGAGAATGAGAAAGGTCTGATCATCGATTTCCAGATTGTCAGTTCAAGGCTTAATGGTATGGAATCGCAAGAGATAGATGTGACGAAAGAACAGTCCATCGTTAACTTCGGAACCATCTCCGCTCATTCCGTTGCCTACGCGCAGTGGGAACTCATGTCGTCCCTCCTCGGGCATTTCGGTGATTATGACGTGTCGTATTCACATATTACCGGATATGGCAACAAAGCGCTTTCCATCATTGACAATGTCGCTATCCACGAACTGACCCGCAGCATTGACGCCTCAATCGACAATGGTGGATTGAAAGGATTCCTGGTGAATGATATTCAGGATGCAAACAACGAGCCTGATGCCATCTATCTCACCGATGGTGAAAGGGAGGATGTCCATACTGCCCTCAGTGCACGTTTGGACAAAGTGGACGGAAATGTCTATAGGCTTGTCGTGACACCATCGGTGGAAGGATGGAACTACAAGAACATCATCACTCCCACAGGAAAGATGACAATCCAAAAGGTGGTACGTCTGTCAGATGGCAAGGAAATGAGCGCGCGCAACTTCTGGGTGACCAATGTGACCCTTGACGATATCCTCAAGCCAACCTACGAGAACCGTTTGCATCTTGCAGTGGACTTCGACGAGGTGAAAGAGGAAACTTTCGAAATCACATTCTCCCCACGTCCCGACATCATGTTGGACGTTGCTGAATTCTCTGGTATTCCAGAGACTGACTATGCACTTTCCGACCCTGTCAAAATGGTGACAGTGAAGTTTAATAAACCGATAGACCCTTCGACTTTCACTTCCGATGATCTACGTCTGGTGATTCAAGGGGAGCGTCAGCGTGTGGATGATGCCAAGATTGTCAGCATTGACGCCCAAACTTTCAGTATCGACCTTAGCGATCTTCCTGTCACCGACGGTCTTTATGTCTTGACAGTGCAGACCTTTGGTATTACTGATAAGGAAGGATATCCTGGCGAATCAGGCAAGAGTGTGAAGTGGATCCTGTTCCAAGGTGAGGAAACTTCGGTTTCAGAATTCACGACCATCTCGCATGGCAAGCGTGTGTATTCCTTGAGTGGAGTTCTTGTCTCTCCAGAGGCAGACCAAAAGACTATCGATGGATTGCCTCGAGGTATATACATTATTGAAGGTAAGAAATATCTTATCAAATAGTAGATCATTCACTTAGCCTTGAGAACACGTTCTTCTTGAGATTCTGATGGGAAAAGTCCGTGGGAAGCATTTCACCACGGACTTTTTTCTGTCCTCACTCGTGAAGCGTTTCCATGATGCGCTATGCCTCTCTGCGCCAGTCCATACGAACTTTCCAACATCAAGTCACACAATTCCTTTTACATAAATTCCCAACTTTCATCTCTTTATTCATAACTTTGCATGCCGCTTCCTCCAGCGGGGTAATCAATCGGAAAGAAGGGGTACGCAGGCATCCTGCCTGCGACGCGTCTGGAAGACGCGTAAAAAAACTCCCCTCCCCTCGAAGGGGAAAGGCTACGGGTAGGCGAGCTTGCTCGGGAATGCGGTAGGGGGTCCCTCAATAACCCATAACCCATAACCCTTCAAAAGCCCTGTTGTGTCCGAGCATTCCATGCTCGGTGTACTCATCCGGAAGGCGGTTAGGTAAGCCGCCTTATCATGGCGGCCTCAATAACCCATAGCCTTCAATAAAGTCTAAAGTCTAACGTCTAACGTCTATTTTTCTTAACTCTTAACTCTTAATTCTTAACTCCAAAATGTCATACCCATGAAACATTTTTGCATAAACACGTTGAAAAAATATACAAAACACCCCTAAAAGCACCGAAAATATGCAGTATTAAGGTGTTATTACATAAATACACACATTTTTTATAATAACATGAAACATTTTAAAAACATGATTTCTCGCACTCATTTCACTCTCTTTCACCGTGGTTCACATCGAAACATCCAATTCCATTTACCAAAACGCCAGTATTCTTACACATCTTTCATCATTTTGCACTTGTCAGTTGAATCTACACACGTTTTTTCCCTGCAAGAGGATGAAAACTGGCGGTTTAATTTGTTTTTTCCAATTACTTTCATAATTTTGCAGTATCAATCGGTAATGTGTGCTTGCAGGAGGGGTAGGATAATTGTAGAATGACCTTCTTGAGAGTACATTCATCAGACATAACAGAATAATATGAACACATTTAGGCATTCTTTTTTATACGCTTTGGCACTGTGCGTGGCGTCAGTGCTGGTTGTGGCGTGCGGATCGACCAAGAAGATCAAGACCGACAATGATAAGTTGACCAACAATGCGGCGTTCCAGACCACGACATTCTTCAACAGCGTGGTGGCCAATAAATCCACGGCTGAATACCTCACCTCGAAGATCAAGGCCAGGCTGGTGTCGGGCGACAAGACCATCTCCACCGGCGGCAACCTCAGGATGAAGCGCGACGAGGTGATACAGATATCCTTGGTGGATCCCATCCTGGGCATCACTGAAGTGGCTCGTCTGGAGTTCAGCAAAGACAAGGTGCTCTTCATCGACCGCGTGCACAAGCAGTATGCCGATGTGCCCTACAACAGTGTTGATTTCCTGCAGAAAGCCAATGTGGATTTCAATTCCTTGCAGGCACTGTTCTGGAGCGAGTTGTTCAAACCTGGAGACACTCAGGTCAAGGCGTCCGATTTCAGTATCAAGAAGACAGATGCCAAAAGCGTGAATATCGACTTCACGGACAAGGTGCTCAACTATCAGTTTGTGGCTTCAGCTGCTGACGCATTGCTCAATAAGACGAACATCACGGGAACCACTTCCAGCGCCTATGCCTTGAGTTTCGATTATGGTGATTACACCGAGTTCAACGGTAAGAAATTCCCTCAGGAAATTACCCTTTCGTTCGTCTCGGCTGCCAAGACCAATAAGATAGAATTGGAGTTGAATTCAATCTCTCAGAACAGCAACTGGACGCTGCATACCGCCACTCCGACGGGTAGATACACCCAAGTGTCGGCCGACAAACTCTTCAAATCACTCACTCGATAATGAAAAGACTATTACTGATTGTTTGTTGTGCTTTGATCTGTGTGACCTCATTCTCCCAGACGAGAAAGAAGTCTTCCACGGCGAACAAAGCCAAGACAACGACGACAACAGCCAAGAAGACTAATACCAGGAAAACGAAGGCTGCCTCTGCCAAGTCCAGCTCAAAAGCGGCTACACAGCAGAAGCCAGCCAGCATCAAGCAGCTCAAGAACCAGCAGTCGCAAAACCAAAAAGTCATCAAGGAGAAAAAAGCCGAGACACAGCAAATCAACAAGTCCATCAAGACGAACCTTGACAGTGTGGTCATTCTCGACCGTCAGATCACCGAGCATCAGAACGATATCACACGGCTGCAGGGCGACATTAAGTCCCTGAATGGCAGGATTGATTCGCTGCAGACGCAACTGACCCGTCTGAACAAGGACCTGGAGGACAGGAAAGGCAAATATGCCAAGGCGGTAGCTGCTATGAGCAGGAAACACAACGTGCAGGACAAACTGATGTTCATCTTTTCGGCGCAGAACCTCACTCAGATGTACCGGCGCATGCGTTACATCAGGGAGTATTCCGCTTTCCAGAAAGCACAGGGCGATATCATCCGAGAGCGTCAGCAACAGGTGCAGGCTCTGAAGAATGACTTACTCGACGCCAAGACCCGTGTGGCTAACAATCTGGTTCAGGTGGAGGACAAGAAGAAATCGCTCGAAGGCATGAAGACATCTGTGGAGAGCAAGGTGGCGTTTCTCAACAAGAACCTCAAGCAGGTGCAGCAGGAGATTGCGGCTGCACAGGCAGAGGATGCCAAGTTGCAAGCACAGATCGACCGGCTGATACAGTTGGAAATAGAGGCGGCTAAGAAGCGCCAGGAGGAGGAAGCCCGCAAACGAAAGGTGGCTGAAGAGAGGCGCAAGGCTGAAGAGGCACGCAAATTAAGGGAAAAACGACTTGCCGAGGCCCGCGCTGCGGCCAAAAAGGCGGAGGAGGCCAGGAAGGCCGCCAAGAACGCCGAAGAAAAGAAACGTGCCGAAGCCAGCCTGAAGGCTGCCAATGCCGAGGTGAAGAATGTGGAGAAGGAAAACAAGAGAGAAGAGGCTGTGGAGCGCAAGGAAGCCAAGAAGCGTACTTCCAATGTGGACACCGATACCAAACTGTCGTCTAATTTCGCCAGCAACAAGGGGCGTTTGCCTATGCCCATCACGGGTTCCTACTCAATAGTGGGCCACTACGGACGCTACAATGTCAAGGGGCTTTCAGGTGTGGTGCTTGAAAACAAGGGCATCAACATCAAGGGTGAGGCCGGTGCCATGGCGCGTGCAGTCTTTGATGGCGAGGTGTCGGGATTCTATGAGTACGGACCCAGTTATACTGTGATGGTTCGCCACGGGAAATACATCTCTGTCTATTCAGGCCTGTCGTCTGTGAGCGTCAGCAAGGGACAGAAGGTCAGCACCAAGACTCCACTTGGCAAGGTGGGTACCAACACCAATGGCGACTATGTGCTGCAATTCCAGCTCCGTACCCTCAACAACGATCGACTGAACCCGGAGGTCTGGGTGAGATAGAAAGGCTTGGATAGAATAGAGAGAATTTAACTTCCCCTTTAACTTCCCTTTTAACTCCCCCTTTAACTTCCCTTTTAACTTCCCTTTTAACTTCCCTTTTAACTCCCCCTTTAACTTCCCTTTTAACTCCCCCTTTAACTTCCCTTTAAAAACTACAGCTTTAGTCCGCGTAGCAATTTCAAATAGAGGGGGATAGCCTCCTCTATTTCTTTTTTCTCGATGAATTCGTTGGCTGTATGGCTGCGTGACGACTCTCCTGGACCCATTTTCAGTGATGGAAAGCGCATGAGTGCTTGGTCGGAGAGGGTGGGGGATCCGAAAGGCACGCGTCCCAAGTCGATGGCACGCTGGACGAATGGATGCTCTTCGGGTATGCTCGACGAACTGAGTCTGAATGATCTGGCTTTCACTTCCGATTTCACATTTTTGACGATTTCATCGAAGATTTCCTCATTGGTGTAGCACTCATTGCTGCGCACATCCACCGTGAACTGGCAGGTGTCGGGGATGACATTGTGCTGTGTGCCAGCCTGGATGATTGTCACAGTCGTTTTCACTGGTCCCAGCAATGCAGTTTGTTTGGGAAAGGTGTGGTTCTTGATCCATTGGATGTCTTCCATGGCGATGTAGATGGCGTTTTCACCCTCGTTGCGTGCCGCATGTCCAGCCTTGCCGTGGGCGGTGAGGTCGAGCACCATCAGTCCTTTCTCTGCGATGGCAGGTTGCATGCCCGTGGGTTCGCCTACGATGGCGAATGATATCTCCGGCAATAGGGGGAGCACAGATTCAATGCCGTTCTTGCCCGACACTTCTTCCTCGCATGAGGCGAGATAGATGAGGTTGTAGTCTTCGTTCTCCGCCGACAGTATTCTGAACACCTGCAGCAAACTGACCACTCCGCCTCCGCAATCATTGCTTCCCAGCCCGTAGATGCGGCCATTTTCCTCCTCAGGGGTGAATGGGTCTCTGGTCCATGCCGCTACAGGTTTCACCGTGTCGAGATGAGCATTGAGCAGGATGGTGGGGCGGGAGGCATCGAATTGTTCGGACACACACCATACGTTGTTGCCATGACGCTGGTATTGAAGGCCTATGGCACTGAGTTGTTGGCAGAAAAAATCTGCCACGGCTTGTTCGTCGCGGCTCACTGATGGTATGCGGATCATGCCTTTGAGCAGGTTGATGGCATCAGAGGCGGGGTTTGTTGGCTTTTTGTGCATAATGTGCTTAGTGGTGTATTTGGAGTTGGACCCCACCCCTGCCCCTCCCCTTCGAGGGGAGGGGAGTTGGTTCAGTCTTTCCAGTTCTTGTAGGGATTGCGAAGGAGATGGGAGTTGTAATATCGTTTGTCGCCAGTCACTTCCTGTCCCAGAAAATCAGGTTTTTCGTATGGCTCGTTTTCGTAGGCAAGTTCTATTTCCGCAATGACTAATCCTTCGTTTTCACCGAAGAATTCATCGATTTCAACGGTATGTTTGCCACTTTTCACCAACCATCGGTTCTTGTTGACCCGTCCTGGCAGACACAGTTTCATCAGTTCTTTGGCTTCCTCAAGGCTGATTTCTTTCTCAAATTCGTATCGGCCCAGTCCGTTTGCAGAGGAAGGTCCTTTGATGGTGAGGTAGCCTTTGTCGTCGCGTATCCTGACGCGAACGGTGATGCCTGGGGCGGTGGCGAAATAGCCCTGCTCGATGTGGGTGCAGGAATAGGATTGGCTTTTGTAGTCTCCCTTCACTAAGAATTTGCGTTCGATTTCTTGTGCCATAGTTGATGAGTTTTTTTGTTGAACGGGGGTTGGTGGGAGCGAAGGACCCCACCCCTGCCCCTCCCCTCGAAGGGGAGTTTTATGCTTTGGGGTTGTAGGGGAGAACCCCACCCCTGCCCCTCCCCTCGAAGGGGAGGGGAGTTTTATGCTGGATTGGCGGCGAATTCCATGAGGTATGCCTTGATGAATCCGTCGATTTTTCCGTCCATCACTCCACCTACGTCTGATGTTTGGTATTGTGTTCGGTGGTCCTTCACGCGTCGGTCGTCGAACACATAACTTCTGATTTGCGAACCCCACTCAATCTTTTTCTTGCCAGCCTCAATCTTCTGTTGTTCGGCCATGCGTTTCTGAAGGGCGCGGTCGTAGAGTTGTGAGCGGAGCAGTCGGAGAGCGTTCTGTCTGTTCTCCAGCTGTTTGCGTGTTTCAGTGTTCTCGATGAGGATTTCCTCCTCCTCGCCAGTGTCTGGATCCACGTATTGGTACCTCAGTCTGACACCTGTCTCCACCTTGTTGACGTTCTGACCGCCAGCGCCACTGGATCGGAAGAGGTCCCATGAGATCTTGCTCTTGTCGATGACCACCTCTATGGTGTCGTCCACCAGTGGTGTGACAAAGACGGATGCGAACGATGTCATGCGCTTGCCTTGTGCATTGAAAGGCGAAACGCGCACCAGTCGGTGAACGCCGTTCTCTCCTTTCAGGTAGCCATAAGCCGAGTCGCCCTCAATCTCCATGGTGACGGTCTTGATGCCGGCGTCGTCGCCCTCCTGGTAGTTGCTGATCCTGACCTTGTAGCCGTGTGCCTCCGCCCATCTCTGGTACATGCGCATGAGCATCTGAGCCCAGTCCTGGCTTTCGGTGCCACCTGCTCCCGAGTTGATTTTCAACACACAGTCCATGCTGTCGGCCTCATCCCTCAGCATGTTCTTCAGTTCGAGTTTCTCGATGAGGTCGAGCGCCGTGTTGTAGGCTGCATCGACTTCCTCTTCTGTCACCATCTCGTCTTTGAAGAACTCGAAGGCGAGTGTCGCCTCCTTAGTGGCGTTTTTCACCTCCTCATATCCGTCAATCCATTTGCGGATATCCTTCACCTTCTTCATTTGTTCCTCGGCGGCCTTGGCGTCGTCCCAGAATCCTGGTGCCTGGGTGCGTAGTTCCTCCTCCTCCACTTCGATGCGTTTGTTGTCGATGTCGAGGTAGCGGTGTAGTGCCTCCGTACGTTCCTGAATGTCTTTCAGTTGTTCTATTGTGATCATAATCGTGCAATTTGGGTGCAAAATTACGAAAAATTCCCGTCATTATCGCTATTTAGTACATATTTTCCTCACAAAGAAGAATCCGATGATGAAACCGAGCGCCACACCGATGGCGTTAGCCAGGACGTCAATCCAGTCGCCACTGCGGATGCCGAAAGTGCAGTAGCGCTGCACCAGCTCCATGAGTCCGCCGAAGAGGGTGGGGAAGAGGGTGGTGTGGATGAAGTCGATGTTGGTGAACAGCCCAGACTTTCTCTTGTGATATCTGTCCCACCATGCACAGAGGCTCAGTGTGCCATACATGACAAAATGCACCCATTTGTCGAGCAAGTTGAAATCATGCAGTGGCTTGATGTCAGGTATGGGCATCACCGACGCGATGAAGATCAGCAAATAGACAGCAGTCGGCAGTTTGTGATTTTTGATGTAGTTAAATAGTGCCATTTCTTGAAATATTATCCTAAATATGAAGCAAAATTACTCAAAAAATGATAATTTTGCATGTTTTTAGTGTTTTAAACTTACAATTTAGCATTATGGCTTTTAAGGGTAGAGAGAATTTCGGACGTGTAGGAGCAGTGCTTGCAGCCGCGGGTTCTGCCGTAGGGCTGGGTAATATATGGCGTTTCCCTATAGAGACAGGACGCAACGGAGGTGCGGCTTTCGTGTTGGTTTATATCCTCTGTGTGATCATTTTGGGATTGCCAGTGATGATCAGCGAGTTCCTCATTGGTCGTTCCACTCAGGCCAATACCGCTGCCGCCTACCGTAAGCTTTCTCCCGACACCCAGTGGAAATGGGTGGGAAGGCTCGGCGTGTTGACGGGTTTCCTGATTCTCAGTTACTACTCTGTTGTGGCTGGATGGACTGTGGAGTATGCAGGTTATGCTCTCTTCAACACCTTTGCAGGTCAGCACGACTATAAGGTGATGTTCAATGATTTCGCCGCCGATCCCTTCTGGCCGGTACTTTGGCTTTTTGTCTTCATGTTCGTGACGCATGTCATCATTGTGCGCGGTGTGAAGAGTGGTATTGAGAGGGTGTCGAAAATCCTCATGCCCACGTTGTTCCTGCTCATCATGATGCTGGTTTTCTGCTCAGTCACCCTTCCTGGAAGTGGAGCGGGCATCGACTTCATCATCCATCCGGACTTTTCGAAGATTGATGGTATGGTGGTGCTTAGCGCCATGGGTCAGGCTTTCTTCTCCTTGAGTATCGGTATGGGTTGTCTGTGTACTTACGCTTCCTATTTCCGTCCCGACACCAACATCACGCGTTCGGCGATCAATGTCGCTTCCATCGACACGATGATCGCCATCATGTCG
Source organism: uncultured Bacteroides sp. (assembly GCA_946628545.1). GTDB lineage: Bacteria > Bacteroidota > Bacteroidia > Bacteroidales > Bacteroidaceae > RUG11857. The sequence continues at coordinate 27,042 of CAMOWU010000022.1, forward strand.
GGCTTCATCATCTTCCCCGCCGCTGCCAGTGCAGGCTACACGCTCACCGCCGGTGATGTAGGTCCATCGTTGATTTTCATCACCCTTCCCCATGTGTTCCAGCAGGCTTTTTCCGGTGCCCCCATTCTGGCGTATATCTTCGCTGTGATGTTCTATGTCCTTCTGATCCTCGCGGCTTTGACCTCCACCATCTCCATGCACGAGGTGATCACAGCCTATCTGTCGGAGGAGTTTGAGATGTCGAGGAAGAAAGCCGCTCGTATGGTCACTTCCGCTTGTGCCTTCCTGGGCATCTTCTGCGCCTTGTCGTTTGGCTTGCTCAACGGCTTCCATCCCATGGGCAAGACCATCTTCGATTGGTTCGACTTCCTCTCGTCCACTATCCTTTTGCCCTTTGGCGGTATGTTGATCTCTCTTTTCGCAGGTTGGCATCTCAACAAGAAACTCATGTACGACGAGTTGACCAACTATGGCACTATCCGCATCCGTTATTTTAAGATCCTGGTCTTCATCCTGCGTTTTGTGGCTCCGATAGCCATTGGTTTCATCTTCCTCAACGAGACGGGGCTTTTTGATATCTTCAGATAGGCATCATTGAGGAACTGCGCTGACATTCTGGTAGAATAAGGGTGGTTGATAGGATGAAGAAGGATTTTCTCTATTTCACGAAGGCCGACCGTCGCGTCATCCTTGTGCTCGGCGGGCTGGCGGTGCTCGTGTTCGCTATCCTGCTGCTTTTGGAGGTGTTGTGAGGCTCTTGAAAGGGCGGCACAAGGATCAAATGATGATACAAAAAAAGCTTGCTAAAGATTAGCAAGCTTTTTTAATGTGGTACCTCCAGGATTCGAACCGGGGACACACGGATTTTCAGTCCGATGCTCTACCACCTGAGCTAAGGCACCAGATGCAGACACTGTGTTGTCGTTTGCGAGTGCAAAGTTAGCACAAATAATTGAACCTCCCAAATTTTCCCGCGACTTTTTTGCATTTAAGATGTTTTTTTAGTGAAAAGAGTTGTTGGTTAGCGGAAAAAAGGCTAACTTTGCATCGTCTTTGTGACAATCGGAAAGTAGCGCAGTTGGTAGCGTACTACGTTCGGGACGTAGGGGTCGGGAGTTCGAGTCTCCTCTTTCCGACTTTATTAGAGCCTGGTTTTGACCGGGCTTTTTTTATCAAAACCTTTACCTATCTTTTTATATGAAACGTATTTTTTTATCCTTTCTTGCATCCATGTCGGTAGCGTGCATGTTGCAAGCCCAAAACACCCCGCTAATGTCCTGGACCGCCGACAATGGCAACGGCACATTTACTAACCCATTGTTTTACGATGAGTTTTCCGACCCCGACATCCTTCGTGTTGGCGACGACTACTATTTGGCAGGAACGACAATGCATGCCGTTCCTGGATTGGTCATCCTTCATTCCAAGGACTTGGTCAACTGGGAGAACATCAGTTACTGTTTCGACCGTTTCGACTTCCCCGAGGATCGCTTTTCGTTGAAGAACCACGAGGAGATCTATGGTCAGGGTGTGTGGGCTCCCTGCATCCGTTATGCCAACGGTCAGTTCTATGTGTTCACCAACATCAACGGCAAAGGCCTGCAATGCTACACAGCCAAGGATGTACGTGGTCCTTGGGAGCACCACAACATGCAAGGCAACATCTACGACCTCGGTGTGCTTTTCGATGATGATGGCAAGGTGTATGCCATCCACGGCTATGGTCAGGTGAAATGTACGGAGTTGGAACCCGACATGAGCGGACCCAAGGAAGAGACCGAGCGTGTGATCATTCCTGAAGGCAACGGAGTGGGCGAGGGTCACCATATTTATAAGATCAACGGCATGTACTATCTCATCTCGACCGACTACCGTCCCAATGGCCGTACGCTCTGCTCACGCTCAAAGAGCATCTGGGGACCTTATGAGACCCGCGTCATCACCGCCGACGAGACCTACGGTTATCATGCCGCCTCGCTGACTCAGGTGCCACGTGGAGAGAAGTACCGTATTGGTGCTGATGGCACGAAGTTCGGTCTGGGTCCAGTCGATAAGTATGCCACAGCCTGCACCAACGCCCATCAGGGTGGTATTGTCAGCACCCCTGACGGTCAGTGGTGGGCACTCTTCATGCAGGACTTCCATTCCATTGGCCGCACCGTCTGCCTGATGCCCATGACTTGGGTCGATGGTTGGCCCATGGTCGGTTTGGAGGGCAATCTGGGACGCGCTCCCCGCACATGGTTCAAGCCCGACACCCAGCAAGGCCAGTATGTCGGCGGTCGTAAGTCCCAGCCCATGACCGCTCCCTACAACCGTAGCGAGTCGTTTGATGGCAAGCGTCTGGGACGCGTATGGCAGTGGAACCACAACCCCGACGACAAGCAGTGGGCGTTGAAAGGCGGTCGTCTTCGTCTGAACAGCATGCCAGCCGAGCAGCTGATGTGGGCTCGCAACACCTTGACCCAGCGTGTCATCGGTCCTCGTTCGGTGACGACGGTCGAACTCTATACCAAGGGCATGAAAGACGGTGACGTCTGTGGTCTTGGCAACATCAATGTGCCTTGTTCATGGATTGGTTTGGTGAAGCAAGGCAATAGTCTGACGCTCCGTTGCTTTGAGCAATTGACCAACGATACGGTCGATGTGCCATTGACTTTGCCCCAGGGCAAGATATGGTTGCGCTGCAACGGTGACTACGACAACGACCAGTCGCAATATGCTTATTCCACCGACGGGCAGACCTTCCAGCCGCTTGGCCGCATGATGCCCCTGTCGTATCAGTTGATTTCGTTCCAGGGCTCTCGCCACGCATTGTTCGCTTTCAATGTGAAGGGCAAGAACGGCGGTTATGCAGAGTTCGACAACTTCACCGTCGTCGAGCCCGACGCTTCCCGTCTTGATGCCATACCTTTCGGCAAGACCTTCCGCATCATCAACCTTGCCACAGGTCGTCCTGCCACCTGCGATCCTCATGGACTGCTTTACGACACCCGTGCTGACGACCGCAGCCCTCGCACCCAGTTCCAGTTGGAGGACCGTGGTCAGGGACAGGTGGTGCTGAAGTGTGTGGATGGACGTTATATTAAGGTCTTTGGCGAGGGCTTGCCTGGCGACGTGCGTTTCACCCGGGAAGCCTCCGAAGCAGAAGTTTTCCTTTGGCAGGACTATCTTGACCAGGAGTTCATGCTCATGTCTATGCGTACACATCTTTATATAGGCAAGAGCCCCACTACGGGCAGCCCTTATTCCATGGACTATAAGGGTGCTGACCCTGCCCGCGTGAACGGAGCCGTGTTCAAGTGGGAGGCCGTTGACCATTGACCATTGACCATTGACCATTGACCATTGACCATTGACCATTGACCATTGGCCATTGACCATTGACCATTTTTTCATTGACCATTTTTTCATTGACCATTGGCTTCGCCTAAAATGCTCACGCGGGGTACGCAGGCATCTTGCCTGCGATGATGAAGGGGACGCCCCCCCCTCTGCTTTGGATGCGCGTCTTCCAGACGCGTCGCAGGCTGGAAGCCTGCGTACCCTCGTAGCCTTTGCTTTGGCATGACCTGCTTTCAGACTTTGCTTTTAATGAACTGATTTGGGTTGAGTACTTTTTTGGGGGGGGAGATACAAAGAGAGAACAAAAAGGAGGCATCCAGATGGATGCCTCCTTTTTGTTCTCTAAGAAACAGACGGGACGGAGCCCGTCTTTACCCCTGTGGATCAGTTTACTTCTTAGTGGTGAGTTTCTCCTTGATACGAGCTTTCTTACCAGTGAGTCTGCGGAGGTAGTAGAGCTTGGCTCTGCGCACCTTACCCACCTTGTTGAGTTCGATGCTCTGGATGTTAGGAGAGTCGAATGGGAAGATACGCTCTACACCCACTGTTCCCGACATCTTACGTACGGTGAACCTTTTCTTGTCTCTTTCTCCACGAATCTTGATGACAACACCGCGATAGGCCTGGATACGCTCCTTAGAACCCTCGATGATTTTGTAGTTCACGGTGATGGTGTCACCTGCCTTGAAATAGGGGAAATCTTTGCTGTTGCCATTTGCGAAGGCTTCCTCAGCAACTTTGATCAAATCCATTGTCTGAATCTTTTTTTATTAATTGTTATTAGGCAAAACGAAGCATACTCAGCTATCTCATTTCTGGCAGCGGCTTCGCTAAGGCGGTGCAAAATAAGTGTATTTTTCTCAAATAACCAAAAAAACGTGCAAAAAAAGGTCTTAGTTAGATACAAAAAAACTTTTTTATGAAAAAAGTCGGGTTTTAGACCTCTTAAATGCTGATAAATAACTAACTTTGCATCCTAAAAGCCAGAGGTGAATGAACTGCTGTGTACGTAAACATCCACCAAAGGCTCGAAAAAAGAGAAAAGAATAATATACTATAGACCAAAAAAATTATCGATCAAAGTTTTATGGCCGAAACGAAAAAGATCAAGACTGCTTTGGTGTCAGTCTTTCACAAGGACGGGCTGGAAGAGTTGCTCGCCGCACTGCATGAGGAAGGCGTGAGATTCCTCTCTACGGGTGGAACACAATCGTTCATCACCTCTTTGGGTTACGAATGCGATAAGGTAGAAGACCTTACGACTTATCCTTCCATCCTTGGCGGAAGAGTCAAGACCCTGCATCCGAAGGTGTTCGGTGGCATCTTGGGTCGTCGTGAGTTGGAAGGCGACCAGCAGGAGATGGAAAAATACGGTATTCCTGAGATTGACTTGGTGATTGTCGATCTTTATCCCTTTGAGGAAACCGTGGCTTCGACCGACGACGAGAGTGCGATTATCGAGAAGATCGACATAGGCGGCATTTCATTGATCCGTGCCGGCGCCAAGAACTTCAACGATGTAGTGATTGTTCCGAGCAAGATGGAGTACAAGCCTTTGCTTGACATTGTGAAGGCTCAGGGCGCATGCACCACCAAGTCTCAGCGCCAGTGGTTCGCCAAGCAGGCTTTTGGTGTCAGCTCCCACTACGACACCGCCATCCACGCCTATTTCGAGACGAAGTAGTTCAAGGATAGACACTCCTTTGATATTTCGGGAAAACGTGAAAACGGAATTTCGTGCAAACGGGAAAACGTGCAAATGAGATAACGAGATATCGGGATTTCGGGAAATGAAAGAATGTAATTAAGAATTGAATAGAAATTAAATTAGAACGAGATTTTTGTATGGGATTTTTTTCACTTTACCAAGACATAGCGATGGATCTTGGCACTGCCAACACGATTATCTCCAACAATGGTAAGATAGTGGTTGACGAGCCTTCTGTCGTCGCCTTAGACAAGATCAGCAACAAGATGATTGCTGTAGGTGGTAAGGCCAAGATGATGTACGAGAAGACCCATGAGAACATTCGCACCGTGCGTCCGTTGCGCGACGGTGTGATAGCCGACTTCTTTGCTTGTGAGCAGATGATGCGCGGCATGATCAAGATGGTTCATTCGGGTCATCATCTTTTCTCTCCTTCACTTCGCATGGTGATAGGTGTGCCATCAGGTTCTACAGAAGTAGAGCTTCGCGCTGTTCGCGACTCCGCTGAGCATTCAGGTGGTCGTGATGTTTATTTGATTTACGAACCCATGGCAGCAGCCATCGGTATAGGTCTCGATGTAGAGGCTCCAGAAGGCAACATGGTAGTAGATATAGGTGGTGGCAGCACTGAGATTGCCGTCATCAGTCTTGGTGGTATCGTCACCAACAATTCCATTCGTGTGGCAGGTGATGACTTGACCAGTGACATTCAGGAATACATGAACCGCCAGCACAACGTGAAGGTGAGTGAGCGTATGGCCGAGCGCATCAAGATCAATGTGGGTTCGGCTTTGACCGACCTGCCCGCTGAGTTGGCACCCGAGGACTTCGTGGTTCATGGCCCCAACAAGATCAACTTCCTTCCGATGGAGATTCCCGTATGCTATCAGGAGATTGCCCACTGCATCGACAAGAGTGTAGCCAAGATTGAGTCGGCTGTGCTCAATGCTTTGGAAGATACTCCCCCAGAGCTTTATGCCGACATCGTGAAGAACGGTATCTGGTTGACTGGTGGTGGCGCGTTGTTGCGTGGTCTTGACAAGCGTTTGACCGACAAGATCAAGATTCCGTTCCATATTGCCGACGATCCATTGCACAGTGTGGCCAAGGGCACAGGCATTGCCTTGAAGAACGTTCGCAACTTCACGTTCCTCATGCGTTAAAACCATTCATGGACATTCTAGGAGAATCCTAGGAGATACTAGGCCTTCCTAGGATTTCCTAGGATTTTTCTCGGAAACACAAATTACCGATGCGGAATCTATTCGACTTTTTGGTAAAATACTGTTACTGGTTGTTGTTTCTGGTGCTTGAGGGCATCAGTCTGGCTATGCTTGTGTCGCACAACAGCTACCATGGCAGTGTTTACCTGACGTCGGCCAATCATGTCACGGGCAAGGTGTATGAGTGGGAAAGTGAGCTGACGTCTTATCTCTCGCTCAAGGAAGTCAACCGTCAGTTGGTTTCCGACAATGTGGAGATGCGCCTTCGTCTTGCCAGTTTGGAGCGTGCTTTAGACTCTTTGAGGAAAGACAGCGTCCGGATTGATTTTGTTGCCCCCGAGTATCATCTTGTCCATGCCCAGGTGGTGAAGGCGACCCTTCACCGCAACAACAACTACCTGACCATCGACAAGGGTCGTCGCGACGGCATCCGTCCGGAGATGGCAGTGATCAGTTCTGGTGGAGTAGTGGGCATCGTCTATCTCACCTCCGACCATTATTCCATCGTCATCCCCTTGCTCAATGTCCGTTCGAGTGTCAGTTGCAAGGCGCGCAACTCCAAGTATTTCGGCACCTTGCAGTGGCAACGCGGTGCGGTCAACATCGCCTATGTGATAGATGTGCCCCGTCATGCCAATGTGCACAAGGGCGAGGTGGTGGAGACCAACGGCTATTCCGAGGTCTTTCCGGCCGGCATACCTATCGGTAAGATTCTCGATGTGGGTGATTCGCCCGATGGTTTGTCGTTCATGCTGAAGGTGCAGCTTTTCACCGACTTTTCCACCCTTCGCGATGTGTCTGTGATTACGAACTACAGCCGTGAGGAGAAGAAGCTGCTGGAGCAGAAAGCCGATTCGTCCGACATCAACCATTAGTCTGTATCAAGATTCAGGATCGCTAAATAGAGTATGAACAGAGGTATAATAAATAGGTTCCTTGGTTTCTGTGTTGTGTTGTTGGTTCAAGTCCTGGTTCTCAACAACGTCCACATCCTTGGCGTGGTGACTCCATTGTTGTTGGTTTATCCTATCTTGTGTTTCCATCGCGGCGCCAACCGTATCAGTTTGCTGCTATGGAGTTTTGCCTTTGGTGTCATCTACGACATGTTTTCCGATACCTGGGGTATGGGTACTTTCACCAACACCCTGCTGGGACTCATCCAGCCCGGTCTGCTCAACCTCTTCTCCCCCCACGACGACGATGATGAGGAGAATGAGTTTGAACCCGACCTCTATTCCATGGGTATTGGTCATTTTCTGGCTTATGCCTTTTTCGGCTGCCTCATCTACCATGCGGTGTTCAACCTCCTGAATGCTTTCAACATTTCCAGTCTGGTATTCACCTTGATAGCCATAGGCGGTGGCACCTTGCTCACTCTTGTCATTATCTTTTTCACTGAGCTCATCATTCGTAAGCGTAGGTAAACACAGCATTTGTGATGAAAGAGCAGGACTTCGGTTACAGGAAATACGTCTTGGGTGGCATTGCCGTGGTGATAGTGTTGATCTACATTGCCCGTCTGGCCGTGCTGCAGCTTGCCAGCGACGAGTATGCCGGTAGTGCGAAGAGCAATGCCTTATTGAACAATGTTCTCTATCCCTCCCGTGGTTTGATTTACGACCGCAATGGTCAGTTGCTGGTTTACAACCAGCCCACTTACGACATCATGGTAGTGACCAATGAGATGGAAGACTTGGACACCCTTGATTTCTGCCACACCATCAACATCACGAAGAAAGACTTCGACAAGAAGATGCGCAATATCCGCAATCTGAAAGGCTACTCCCCCTACACCCAGCAAGTGTTCAGTACCCAGATCAGTGGTGAGGAGATGGCCATCTTGCAGGAGAAGTTGTTCCGCTACCGTGGTTTCTATATCCGCAAGCGTTCCATGCGCAAGTACGAATATTCCTACGGTGCCCATTTGCTCGGCGACATTGGTGAGGTCAACCAGCGCGAGATCGACCGCGACGAGTATTACCAGAGCGGTGATTATATCGGCAAGAACGGTGTGGAGCGTTCCTACGAGGCCGACTTGCGTGGTGAGAAAGGTGTGGAGGTGTTGCTTCGCGACTCCCGTGGTCGTGTGCAAGGCCACTACCAGAACGGTGAGCTGGACACTAAGCCCAAACCTGGCAGAGACATCACGCTGACCATCGACTCCGAGTTGCAGAAGTTGGGTGAGCGTCTGATGGAAGGCAAGGCCGGTGCCATTGTGGCTATAGAGCCCAGCACGGGCGAGATTCTCTGCCTTGTCTCGTCTCCAACTTTCGACCCTCGCCGTATGGCAGGCAAGGAGCGTGGCCGCTATCATGCCGAACTTTATGAGGACTTGAACCGCCCTTTGCTCAACCGCGCCATTCAGGGTGTTTATCCTCCAGGTTCCACCTTCAAGATTTCCCAGGGACTGACTTTCCTTCAGGAAGGAGTGATCACCACCTCCACCGCTTATCCCTGCTCCCGTGGTTTCCGTTTCAAGGGCATGAAGGTGGGTTGCCATGGTCATGGTTCTCCACTTCCCCTCATACCAGCCATCGCCACTTCGTGCAACGGTTATTTCTGCTGGGGTTTGTACCACATGCTCAACGACCGTCAGAAGTACAAGACCATTCAGGATGCGATGACGACATGGAAGGACTATATGGTGTCGATGGGTTTCGGCTACAAGTTAGGTGTGGATTTGCCGGGCGAGGCGCGCGGTCTTATTCCCAATGCCCCCTTCTACGACAAGGCCTATAAGAACGACTGGAACGCCTTGAGCGTCATCAGTATATCGATTGGTCAGGGAGAGGTCTGCCTCACCCCCTTGCAGATTGCTAACATGGCAGCCACAGTGGCCAATCGCGGATATTATATCACTCCCCACATCGTGAAAGAAGTGAAAGGCGGTGCCATAGCCGATAGTCTGAAGGAGAAGCACTACACCAAAGTGAAGAAGGAATACTACGACGATGTTGCGATGGGTATGCGCCGATCCGTCTTGGGTGGTACCTGTAAGAAAGCCAACAACCATTGGTATGAGGTGTGTGGTAAGACGGGAACAGCCCAGAACAAGGGACACGACCACTCCGCCTTCATGGGCTTTGCGCCGATGAACAATCCCAAGATTGCAGTGGCGGTCTATGTTGAGAATGGTGGTTGGGGTGCCACCTACGGTGTGCCTTATGGTGCATTGATTATGGAGCAATACATCAACGGCAAGCTGAGTGCTGGCAGTGAGGCACAGGTCAAGAAATTCCAGGCCAGACACATCCTCCGTTCTTCGGCTGAGCTGAAAGCCATCAAGGAGCGCAAGGAGCGTGAGGCCAAAGCCCGTGAGGAGGCCAAGAAAGCAAGACTCGACAGCCTGAAGCAAGGCAGGACCATCAGCGCCAAAGCACCTAAGGACGTTAAGGACACTAAAGACGTTAAAGACACTAAGGACGTTAAGGACCCTAAGGACTCAAAGGCCGTTAAGGATCCTAAGAATTCCAGCGAAGCCATGAAGAAGGCGGAAACGCCCAAGCAGCCAGCAGGCACTCCCGCCAAGTCCGTTCCTACTTCAAAACCAGAAGCTGCAACCAAGCCAACCACAGCAGTTGTGCCCGACAGCTTGAAGAAAGATTCGTTGCCTCAGCAACCTCAAAAAACTGATCACCCATGACAGAAGACAGCAACAAAAGCATATTCCAATCGCTCGACTGGTGGACCATCGGCATATATCTCATTCTGATTGTATGGGGATGGTTCAGTGTGTGCGGTGCGAGCTACGACTTCAACAATCCCGACATCTTCAGTTGGGAGAACCGTTCAGGCAAGCAGATTGTCTGGCTGTGTTGTTCTGTCGGCTTGGCAACGATGTTGTTGATGGTGGAGAAGCAGTTTTATATCGGTTCATCGTATTATCTCTATATCATGATGATGGTGCTGTTGGTAGCGACCATTGTCATCGCCCCTGAGACCAAGGGCTCGAGGTCGTGGATACCTATTGGTTCCGTGAAATTGCAGCCGGCGGAGTTCGCGAAGTTCGCCGTGGCCCTGACCCTGGCCCGTTATATGGATGAACATGGGTTCAGGATGGACAACACACGCCAGTTCTTGCACGTTGTAGCATTGATTATGTTGCCCATCGCCATCATTATCGGAGAGAAGGAGACCGGTTCAGCCCTGGTTTATCTGAGTTTCTTTCTGGTGCTTTACCGTGAGGGTATGACAGGTGCCTTCCTGTTTGTAGCCTTTGCCTTTATTCTCTATTTCGTGGTAGGCATGAAGTTTGGCGAGGAATATATCACCAATATGCCGGTCATTGTTGGAGAGTTTGCCGTTTTGCTGATGATACAGGTGTTCACCATCGGCATGGCTTATTCCTATTGTCCCGACAAGCAAGCCATCTCTATCATGGCCATCGTGACCTTGGTGGCCACGGGTTTGGCTTTCCTCTTCTCGGCTTTCGTCATCCCCTTCAATGTGGCGGTTATCCAGGTGATTTGTCTGGGACTGAGTTTTATCTTCCTCATCTTCCTGGCTTTCTATGAGCGTGTGCTCAACTATGTTTGGGTAGCCCTGTTCTGTTTGTTCTCCACTGTCTTTTATTTTGGTAGCAACTACTTGATCAACAATATTATGCAGCCCCATCAGCGCATCCGAATACAGGTGCTTCTCGGCACTAAGGAGGATCCTGCTGGAGCGGGCTACAACGTGAATCAAGCCAAGATTGCCATTGGCTCCGGCGGACTGGAGGGCAAGGGCTTTCTGAAAGGCACCCAGACGAAGTTGAAGTACGTGCCGGAGCAAGACACCGACTTCATCTTCTGCACCGTGGGTGAGGAAGAGGGCTTCATTGGTTCGGCAGGTGTGTTGTTGATGTATCTCTTGTTTATCCTGAGGTTGTTGGCTTTGGCAGAGCGACAACCCGACACCATGGGGCGTGTGTATGGTTATTCAGTGCTCTGTATCTTCTTGTTCCATCTATTCATCAATGTGGGAATGGTGATTGGTCTGACGCCTGTGATTGGTATTCCTTTGCCGTTTTTCAGTTATGGTGGCTCATCGCTATGGGGATTCACCATCCTGCTCTTCATCTTCCTTCGCATGGACGCCGAGCGTCATGTCAAGGATGAGACGAGAAGAGGGGTGGAACATTGAGCTTTTTTTCATTGACCATTGACCATTGACCATTGACCATTTTTTCATTGACCATTGGCTTCGCTTTGGCAGCGCGGGGTACGCAGGCATCTTGCCTGCGACGCGTCTGAAAGACGCGCCATGCGAATGTTTTATATCCCGAATTATCGAATTTGAGAATTGATTTTTTTACGAAAGCGAATTGTCATGCTATAGCATGCTGCCATGCGTACCCCACGTTGCAGTAGGAGGTTCGGCATTCCTGCCGA
>CAMOWU010000023.1 GCA_946628545.1 uncultured Bacteroides sp.
TGTTTTTATGATTCTCTGCCATACGACACTGAGAAATCCTAATGACCGATTTGGGATAAAAATAGGAGAATCCCTCAAAAAAAGGAACGGGGTGCGTCGAATTCGGCGCACCCCGTTGTCTTTACAGTCTGACGCGATACATCGCGTAGCTTATGGATTATTTCACGATGTGCTTCTTGCCGTTCATGATGTACATACCCTTCTGCAAGCCGTTGAGAGAAGCATTGCGGCGAACGATGCGGCCGTCGATAGTATATACATTGCCGTTGATTGACTTAGCCACCTCAATCTGGTTGATGCTGTCGGGCAGGTCGTCGTAAGTATATACGTCGATATTGTGCAAGTATCCAGAGTTAGGCACGTCGAAAGTGAACACACCATCCACATTGTCGTTTCTGGTGATGGTGGTGTTGCCGTTGATGGTCACAGCCACATACTCGCCGTACTTCACGTTGTTGACCTGGACAGTACCCTTCGACATGAAGAAGATACCGTTGCCATTGTTGAAGAAGGCCATGGTGCTGTAGGAGGCGTGAGCGTTGTCAACTACCAGTCCGTCGAGCAGGCCTGTCTCGTCCTGTGCGTAAGCAGTGCTGATGATAGAGTCGGTAGCAACTCCGTCCTCACCTACATAGTACTCAGGAATCCATGTTCTCCAGTGGCGTGCATTGTTGCGAGAGTCGGCACCGTCCCAACCGAAGTACTTCTGAACAGCCGACAGTTTGTCGGGATCCACGTCGTCGGGATAGTCACCGTTCTCCACCTGCTCAACAGTGTAGGTGGCGATGATGCTGTCGTTCTCGTCGTAAAGCACGTAGTGATCAGGGATCTTACCGTTGATCATGTCAAGCACTTCCTGCGACACATTCTGGAAGTCCCAGTTGTGCTCCTCGCTCTGGTTGTTGCCCATGGTCACCTTGCTCACCTGCTGTCCTTCGAGGTCGAGATCGTCCATTTCGTTGATACCATCGGTGTAGCCATCCACGCGTACTGTAGCCTTGATGGACTCTCTTGCGTCGAAAGTCTGTCCGATGCCATCAGCCTCGTACTCATACTCATTCTCGCCATCCACCTCGACGATAAATCTGTAGTCCTCACCGCAGAGTGTGTTGTTGGTCCAACCGAGTTTGTAGGTGCGCACATTGTCGTTGAAGGCGATGAGTGAGAGGGCAGGAGCGTTGAGCTGAACTTCGCCTACGGCCAACTGCAGGGTGACAATCTCAGAGAAACCACCATTGGCAGAAACAGATGCGGCAGCGATGGTCACGTAGCCGTCGCCGTCCACGTCGTCGCCATCGTCAACGATTTCATATCCGTCGGCCTCCACGAACTGGCGGTCGCCATAAGCGCCGTCGGCAGGTTTCAGCACTTTCTTATAGACGGGGATTTCTTCCACAACAATAGGATTGCCCTCTTCGTCGAGCACCTGATTGCCTTCCTCATCGAGTTGATATACATAGTCCATGTGGTCAATCTCGTCGGTGTCCTCAGTATAGAGCGCTTCTTCGCCCTGTTCCACAACGCCCCACCAAGTGGTGCACTCAGCGCCAAGGGTGGAAACACCATGCTTGAACTCCACACCGCGGCGTGTGCCATCGACCAAAGCCAGTTTGAGGCTTGGAGCGGAAACGAACTCATCCTCTGCTGCTGGTGTCCAGATTTGCATGCGGTAGATGTAGTTGGAGTTGTTCTTACCATTGAACTTGGCATAGAGAGAACCCGAGTTGATCACCTTGAAGTAGCGGTAGGTGTCGATCTCCTGGGCTGCCAGTTCCTGAATGGCGTGAACCTCACCAGAGATAGGCTCCACAGTCAGTGGGTCAGCGAAGGTGTCGGCCCAACCGGTCTTGCTGTTGCAAGCGATAGAGTTCACCACGAAGCGTGTGGTGTCGTTGGTGTCGGAGATGTCGAAGGCAATGACTTGTCCCTCGCGAAGTTCGTTGACCACAATCCAACGCTCGTTGCTGGTGGATTTCAGTCCGCCGCCGGCCTCGAGAGCAATACCGTTGTTCGGAATTTGGATAGACATGAACTCCAAGCCTTGGTTGGTCAATCTCTGTGGTACATAGCCGTTGATGGTGACCCCCGTCTGCTCCTCACCGAATTGGAGGGCGTCGGCAGGAACGATTTCCTTGCCGTTGACAAGGCCTTCGCGGAAGTTGACGTCTTTTTCAAGACGATAGCCCATGCCGTCGAGAGTTTCATTGACATCGGTCATGGTCTGAGCATTCATAGCCATAGGAAGCGTCATGAATGCAGACAAAACGAATGAGTAAATCTTTCTCATGCTGTAATGGATTAATGGGTTAAGTAATAATTAGTGATAGTTGATTTATTGCTTGATATTTACTTCAAAGTGCAAAGTTAGTAATAAAAAACGAAAACAAACAAAAAAAAGGGATAATGTTTGTTTTGGATAAAATAGTGTCATGTAGGCATAGTTTACAGTGCCAAACGAAATCCCAGGTAATTATGTTTTGTGTCAGGGGCTTCATCTATGCGTTCTGACACGCGGCAATCCCACTCTCGACAAAACAAACCTCCTCCTCTGTTCATGTGTGAGTCAAAGATGGTCGTGTCGTTGAAGGAAGTATCGACTGAAGGATTGTAGTAATAGAACTTGTCATCACACCATTCCCGCACATTGCCACTCATATCATACAATCCCAGTTCATTAGGACGTTTCGTGCCTATAGGATGGGTCATGAAATTGCTATTGTCGAAATACCAACCTACTTCGTTCAGTGTATCGCTGCCGCTGTAGCAATAATGTCGGCTCTCGTTCCCGCCTCGGGCGGCAAATTCCCATTCCGCTTCTTTGGGCAACCTGAAAGAGCGGTGGGTGAGATTATTCAGCCGTTGGATGAACTGCTGGCAGTCGTTCCAACTCACTTTCTCCACGGGTAGGTTCGCACCTATATGTTTCGATGGATTGTTGCCCATGACGGCTTCCCACAGTTCCTGAGTCACTTCGGTCTCGCCTATCATGTAGTCAGGCAAAGTCACTTCGTGGGCTGGCATTTCCCATTCAAAGACTTCATCCGCCAGTTCGTCTTCGGCTCCCATCTGGAATGTGCCGCCCTTCACTCTGATCATCTTGAATGTCACACCTGCGACCTGAAATATTTCAGAGGGTAGGGGATAATGTGCAGATGAAAGTTGGGTTTGTGCATCATCAGCCTTCAAGATGCTTTCACTCCTTGGGTGAGATGCTTTGAGAGAATCCGCGGTGAAAACGTTGGCTGAAGGTCTGTGTGTGTTGTCAGTGAGTACGCTGTTTTGTGAAGTGTCTTCTTTGCTCGCCAGCAAATGAGAAGCCAACCCCATCACCACGATTGCAAAACTGAGTAGCAGTGCGGCGATGAGTGGTTTGAGGTGCTTTCGGAGAAAGTGGGATGGCTTCATTTGCTACGAAAAAAACAATAAAACTCCGAAAGATGACTTCCGGAGTTTTTCATGTATTGTAAATGTTTAGAATACAGCCTGTACTCCGAAGGAGATGCCCGTGAAATCGAGTCCAGGTGCATACTTCTCTCTCAGTTGGCGACATGGCGACCATTTGCCATAGAGGGCGATGTCTTCGTGGCCAAAGAGCAGTTTGAGGTCGGCTGTGACCACAGACTGGCGCAATCCGTTGGAGCTTGTTGTCACACGCTCACCACGGTCGTTAGAGAATTTGGTGTAGATGCTGCCGTGGAGGTTGAAGTTGACCACTGGACCGAATGCCACAAACCAAGGCTCGGAGAACTGATACTCGAGCAGCAGTGGCAGGGTGATGCTGAAGATCTTCATGCGCGAGTAGTCCACACAGCCTTTGCCCAATTCAGAATTGAGGTATTTGGGCTGTCCTATCACTACGTGTCCTGTGGAGTAGTCCTTGATGAATGCACGGTCGTCTTTGGTCATGCGATAGTTTTTCCAGTTGAAACCCAGGTTGAGGTGGAATTTGAGTTTGTCGCTGAGAGTGGGGTCCCAAATCGGGAGTTCAAAGCCGATTTCCATGGATTTGCCAATGTTGTTGCTCATAGCATCCGGCATGCCCAGACCTGCCACATAGCCTACATAAAAACCAGCCAAGGAACGGTCTTTCCACTCAGTAATTTCATCCTCAACACTGTTCTGTGCCATCATGTTGATACACGATGCCAGCACGAAAGCTAAAGTAAAAAATCTTTTCTTCATTATGTGAAAAATATTAAAATGTGTTTACAAAATACAAAATTACTATTTTTTACTTGAATAATTGCATTTATGACATGCTTTTTGGAATTATTTTGCTACATTATCATCCACTATTGTGAATTTGAGTTTTTTTTTGTATTTTTGCTTTCAAAAATAATTATGCTATGACAGAGAGACGCTATCCAATAGGTATTCAGACTTTCTCTGAGATGATCCGTGGCGGATATGTGTATGTCGATAAGACCGACTTGATGTGGCAGCTGGCACATTATGCCAAGTATATCTTTAACTCTTAACCCAATTACGGATGTTTACAGACAACTTTATATCGAGCCTTCAAAACCATCGCGTCAAGAAACTGCTTCTGCTTCAACAAAAATCCTCTGAACGCAGACGCGAAGGACTGTTTGTTGTGGAAGGACAACGTGAGATACAGCATTGCTTGGAAGGTCGTTATGTCTTTGAAGCGCTCTATTGCTGCCCTGACTATATAGGCGAGGAAGCGCGGGCATTGCTCCAACAAATGGACTCTGGCGTCCGGCGTTTTGAAGTGACCAAAGAAGTGTATGAGAAGATCGCCTACCGCGGTTCGACTGAAGGTATGATGGCTGAGGTGAGGATACCTCATCGCGTGCTCGACGACCTCCATCTTGGTGATTGTCCGCTGATTGTCGTCTTAGAGCGTGTGGAGAAACCAGGCAACCTAGGTGCGGTGTTGCGCAGTGCCGATGCTGCAGGAGCGGATGCCGTCATCGTCTGCGACCCGCTCACCGACCTCTACAACCCCAATCTCATTCGCAGTTCCATCGGTGCCATCTTCACCGTGCCAAGTGTGGCGTGCACCACTGAGGAGTGCATCGCATACCTCAAGGCGCATGGCATCAGCATACTCACCGCCCAGCTCCAGGACTCCTCACTTTACTATGACACCGACATGAGAGGAGCCACCGCCATCGTCATGGGAACGGAATCTACGGGTCTGACAACAAAATGGCGTGAGGCAGCCGATGCCCACATCCGTATCCCTATGCTCGGACGGCTCGACTCCCTCAATGTGTCTGTCAGTGCAGCCATCCTGCTCTTTGAGGCCGTCAGGCAACGACATGGGGGGAATAGGTGAAAGATTCCAGTGTTTTTACACCCCGTCGTGCGTATTTATCCAAAATAATGTTTTAACTTTGCATCTACAATAATTGGATGCTATTATCGTGTTCCAAGCTTGAGTAATCATTAAAAAATAAAACAATTCATACATCATGGCAAAATTGAATGTGGCTCCACAGATCTACCATATAGGAGCCAACGACACAGACCTCGACTTCTTCGAGGGACAGTACATCGTGCCTGAGGGCATGTCGTACAACTCTTACGTGATCGACGACGGGCAAATCGCCATCCTCGACACCATCGACGAACGCAAGACACAGGAGTGGATTGAGAAACTCGATGAGGTGCTCGACGGACGTCAGCCCGACTACCTCATCGTGCAACATCTCGAACCCGATCACTCTGCCAATATCAAATACCTTGTGGAGCGTTTTCCTGAATGCAAGGTTGTGTGCACCGCCAAGTGCGCCAGCATGATCCCCCAGTTCTTCGACCTCAATCTCGAAGGACGCATCCAGACGGTGAAGGAAGGCGACACTCTTGCTGTGGGCAGCCATATCCTTCAGTTCGTTCTAGCTCCCATGGTGCACTGGCCTGAAGTGATGGTCAGCTACGACCAGACAGCTAAGGTTCTCTTCTCTGCCGACGCTTTCGGCAAATTCGGGTATTATGATGAAGGTCTCGACGACTGGGACTGCGAGGCGCGTCGCTACTACTTCAATATCTGTGGCAAGTATGGCGTGCAGGTGCAGAACCTGCTTAAGAAGGCCGCCAAACTCGACATCCAGACCATACTGCCTCTGCACGGTCCCTTCCTCACAGGCGACCTCTCGCACTTCATCCAGCAGTACGACACCTGGAGCAAGTACGAACCAGAGACCGACGGCATTTTCATCGCTTATTGCTCGCTTCACGGCAACACTGCACAGGCCGCACAGTGCTTGGCTGACATTCTGGCCAAGAAAACCGACAAGAAAATCAGCATAGCCGATCTTGTGCGTTCTGACCTTGCCGAAGATGTGGAAGATGCTTTCCGCTACAGCAACATGGTGCTCGCTGCGCCTACCTACGATGCAGGTGTGATGCCCATCATGGCCGACTTCCTCTCTCACCTCAAGGCCAAGGCATATCAGAACCGTCGTGTAGCCATCATTGAAAATGGATCATGGGCTCCTATGGCTGCCAAACGCATCACTGAGGAACTGCAGCAGATGAAGAACATCACCATCATCGACAAAGTCGTTTCGATACGTTCTACGGTGAAGCCAGAAACTGTAGCCGCATTGGAAGAACTCGCAGATGAATTGCTGAAATAACCCCAAATCGGTCAAGTTCTTTTGTATGAACACGAAACGCAAGTTCGGCAAAGCCAATAAGCCGAATGGCGAATTGGCATGCTGAAGCATGCGCCATGCATACCCCACGTTGCACAGTAGGAGGTTCGGCATTCCTGCCGAACACTATCATAAGTCTTTCTTGACGAACAGCATGATTAGGCTTTCTATTTCAAATCTATTGTGCGGCAGGAATGCCGCACCTCCTACAATTGCGAATTGGCATGCTGAAGCATGCGCCATGCATACCCCACGTTGCACAGTAGGAGGTTCGGCATTCCTGCCGAACACTATCATAAGCCTTTCTTGACGAACAGCATGATTAGGCTTTCTGTTTCAAATCTAATGTGCGGCAGGAATGCCGCACCTCCTACAATTGCGAACTGACATGCTGAAGCATGCTTCCATGCGGATGAAGAAGCAATGATGGCTGGCCTTTATCATTCTTTGATTCGTGATGATTCTGACCGCTTTGCGGTCACTCTATTCGTAATATTTGTGAGATTCGTGTTCGCAAGAAAAAACGAGTATTGACTCCGTCGAACTTGAATTTCTTTAGTTCATGTGTAGTACAGCCTAATGACCGATTTGGAATAAAACATCGCAATACGCTCCACAAAAAAAACGGATGGCAAATCATTGTCATCCGTTTTTTTGTATCCTTCATTGATCCTGCCCTTACAGGGCGCAGATAGTTTGTGTTGCATATTCCCAGGGCGTTGCCCTGGGCTTAGCGATGTTGCCCTTTCAGGGCGATTCGTCTAATGTCTAAAGTCTAACGCCTAAAGTCTAAACCTAAAGTCTTCTACAACTTTGTCTTAACGAGGTCGTAGAGGTAGGTGAGTTTCACCATGATGGCTTGGTTGGCAGAACGTCCGAAATAGCCCTTCTTGCTGTTGTCGTAAATATCGCCCAGTCCGTAGTAGTAACGTCCGCCGAGGATGAAATGGCCGATGGAAGTCGATAGCTCCAATCCTGCTCCAGCGGCAATGCCGTACTCAAACTTATTGTCGGGCGAGTGGTCGTACTGATAGACCACCCCATTGGGTCGGTAAGCAGTGTTCCATTCTCCACCACCTCGTTTCTCACTCTCTGAGAACCAGTAGCCGAATTGCGGACCGGCTTCGAACACAAACTTCACTCCCTTGCGCTCTTTGCCCCAACCCAATTGCATGAGCAGAGGCAACTGGATGTAAGAAAAACCACGCTCATAGGTGTTGTTCGTTCCGTCTTCAATCTTCTCCTTCCACCCCAAATTGGCATAGTCCACCTCAATCAGCACGGCGCAGATGGTGGCGAAATACTTCTCACAGACATAGCGGGTAGAGAAGCCGAAGGTGGGCGACGTCTTGTAGCCTTGTTTGATCTTCGGCACAAAGTCCATGCTGCTCATCGTCATGCCTGCATTCAGACCTACAGAGAAGTCGTTGCGACGTTCGCCCACCTGTGCATTTGCGTTTAGGCAGAAGAACAACAAGCACAGGGCAAAGATATGCTTCGCCCTGAACCTGAAATGCAGTATGTCTGTATTTATGATCATGCTCTGGTACAAATTAAAACTCTTGAGTGCCTATGCTGCCGTCGGTACGGTGGCTGACGATGATCATCTTCTTGTTGATGTATCCACCCGAAGCGTTCACTTTCTGGAACGACAATGGGTTCTGATAGGCTTTCATCGAAATGCCGTCGAGGTGGCGCTGGAACTTGTCGCCATATTCCCACATGCCTTTGATGAAATAGTAGCCAGAGTCGAAGCCCAGCAGCGCGAACTTAGGATGGCTCTTGATCAGGTCGCGGTTGAAGTAGCTCTTGAACTTGTTGGTGAAGGCCACCGTGCGCCAGCCATTGGCATTGTTGTAGAACGTTGCGAAATAGCTCACGCGATACTTGTTCATGTTGGCTTGGTTCTTCGTGCTGAAGGTTTGCCAAAGCGGATATCCGAACATGGTGATATTGTCGGTCGTGATCTTCTTGTTGCGCTCCATGGAGTTGAGTTTCAGACAGAGCATCTCAAAAGCGTTCTGAGAACTGGAGGTGGGCACCAGCACATTCTGCTGGTCGGCACTCAGCATCGTCGAGAGGTTGTCGAGGTCGGCAAAGGCGATGTTGGAGAATCCTTTGCCTTTCTCGGTGAGTTTGCCCTTCAGTCCGTTGAGGAAATCCGTACGCTCCGTCTCGTTCATTGCCACGAAGATGATGTTGCTGCCTGCATACTGCGATGCAAAGGCATCATAGACCTTATCGTAGATATAGTTCTCGCTGGTGTTCACCTGGAAGAGGTTGGGACTGTTGTTGGCCAGTCCGTACCTCGATGAGCAAGGCACCACGAGTTGTATGTCGTGCTTGGAGGCATAGGCCGACAACTGCGAGATGTGGTTGGTGAGGAAGGGACCGAAGATGATGTTGAGGTAGGGGAAGATGCTGTTGCTGGTGGTCAGCGAGTCGATATATCCATTGCTGTCCTTCTCGTCGAAGGTATAGACATCAACGTTCACTCCGCCTTTCTTCAGTGAATCCACTGCCAGAAGGAAACCTTCATACATCTCCACCATGCGCTGCGACTCGGCATTCAGTTTGGCGTTCTGCAGACCGAAAGGCAGGATGACACCCACCTTCACCGACTTCACTCTGTGGATTTTCTCTGCTTCTATCTTTTCCTGCTCTTTTTCTTTCTTCTCCTTCTCCACTCGTTTAGCCTCTATTTCAGACTTGGTGAAAGGAATGCAGACCTCTTCTCCCTTTTTCACCTTTTCCTTGGTGATCTGGGGGTTGGCGGCCAGGAACTCGTCCATGCTCAGTCCGAACTTCTTGCAGATGCTATAGACTGTCTCTTTTTTCTCCACCGTGTATGTGGTTCGGCAGTTGGGCTTTTTCTTCTGTGCCGCCTGGGTTGGGTCAGCGGTTGGTACTTTAGGGGCGGGTATGATGATGATCATGCCTGTCTTGAGGATGTCCATCGACGGATTGGCCTTTTGTATGTCCTCTACAGTCACTCCGTTGGCTCGGGCAAGCGAGTAGAGTGTCTCGCCAGCCATCACTTCGTGTGTCTTCTGTCCTGGTGTCTGTGCAAAAACCTGAACTGTCATTGCCAGGATGAAAACAATGACAGATGAAATACGTTTCAACATATATTCTGTTCTGATAGTTGTTTTTTTGATTGAATTGAACTTTCATGCCATTCGACGATGACATCACAGAGGAAGCCAACACGTCCGATTTTGGCAAATTCGCTACAAAATTAGTCTTTTTTATTCATTCTCGTACCTCCAAAACAATTTTGATGTCATTTAAAACGTTATTTTTGCTGAAATTGACCGAGATTTGACTAATTTTGCGGAAATATTATGAATATGAACAAGAATCTTTACATATTAGTGCTGGTCTTTTTGTTGGGTAGCCACCTTACAGGGTATGCCCAGAAAGCCACGCCTGTCATCACCTTTTACTCCATCGACGACTCCACCGACGTGAAACTGGCACCAGGAGAGACGAAAACCACTCAGGCACCAGTCGAACTGACTTGTGATGTCGATATAGACAGTAATGGCTATGATTACGTCTGCAAATGGCAGTTCTACCGTACCAAGGGCCAAGAGACACTTTTGTTGACAAGGTATGAAGACTATACCACCTACACACTGACCGAGTCGGGTGGATACAGGATTACATGCACAGTCACCTTCACACTCGATGGCGACACCATCGAATACGTGAGCGATCCTTTTGGGGTGACCATCACGGAATCGATGTTGAAATGCCCCAACGGATTCTCACCCAACGGAGACGGACGAAACGACGATTTCAAGATCACCTTCAAGTCGATTGTGAAGCTCGAAGCTGTCTTTTACAACCGATGGGGACAGAAACTCCACACACTGACGCTCGACAATGCGGCTAAAGGATGGGATGGAAGAGTGAATGGAAAATACATCAAGGACGGAGCTTATTTCCTGCAGCTCAATGCGGTAGGTTCGGACGGGGTGAAATACAATATCCGCAAGACCATCAATGTGCTCAAAGGATTCACGGAGGGACAGGAGTCGAGTGGCTCGACTGGTTCATAGTCGGTCCACAACAACATTGATTAATCATTTAGTTCACATGTAGGGACGCGACGTGTCGCGTCCGTTGCGGTAAATCAACAACACATTACATGTTTGTAATATAGAACGAAATAAGGCAGAGGAAGACGCATGGCGGAAGAGATTAGAAAAGACAATGCCAATGAGCAACAGAACAGGGCAGGGGATCCTGCTCTCGATAGCGACATGCAGAAATGGATTGAGGTTTATGGCGCAAGAGTCCACAACCTCAAGAACATTGACGTGAGCATACCTCGCGACAGCCTCACCGTCATCACCGGACTGAGCGGCAGTGGCAAATCGTCGTTGGCCTTCGACACCATTTATGCGGAAGGTCAGCGTCGATATATTGAAACCTTCTCCGCCTATATCCGCAATTTCCTCGGTGGAATGGAGCGTCCGGATGTCGATAAGATCACAGGATTGAGTCCCGTCATCAGCATCGAGCAGAAGACCACCAATAAAAACCCCCGCTCTACCGTGGGCACAACAACCGAGATTTATGACTTCCTCCGTCTGCTTTTTGCACGCGCCGCAGATGCCTATTCTTATATCTCAGGCGAGAAAATGGTGCGCTACACCGAGGAACAGGTACTCGAACTGGTGCTGAATGAATATGACAACAAGCGCATACTGATACTCGCCCCGCTGGTGCGTTCGAGAAAAGGACACTATCGCGAACTCTTTGAGGACGTCAGGCGGAAAGGCTATGTCAATGTCAGGGTAGATGGCGAGATGAAAGAAGTGGTTCCAGGAATGAAGGTGGACCGCTATAAGAACCACGACATAGAAGTGGTGGTCGATAAACTTGCCGTCAACAGGAAGGACACTGACCGACTGAAGAAAAGTCTCGCCATCGCCATGAAACTGGGTGAAGGCCTGGTGATGATTCTCGACAAGGATGCTGATGAACTCAAGCATTATTCCAAACGGCTGATGTGTCCCACTTCCGGCATCAGTTACCGCGACCCTGCACCCAACAACTTCTCCTTCAATTCTCCGCAAGGCGCATGCCCCAAGTGTAAAGGACTGGGCTTTGTCAACCTTGTAGATGAGGACAAGATCATTCCCGACCGCGACCTCACCATCCGGCAGGGAGCGTTGGCACCCTTGGGACGCTACAGAGCCACTATGGTCTTCTGGCAAATCGACGCGCTTCTGCAGAAATACGATGCCGACATCGACACACCGGTACGCAATCTTCCCGAGGAAGCTGTTCACGACATCATCTATGGTTCGCCCGACAAGGTCAGGATCAAAGCATCACTCATACACACCTCGTCTGACTATTTCGTGGAATACGAAGGACTGGCCAAGTACATCCAGCAATTGCTCGAACGCGAGCAGTCGGCATCAGCACAGAAATGGGCCGACTCCTTCGACAAAATATGTACCTGCCCCGAATGCCATGGAGCCAGGCTCAACATCGAGGCATTGCATTATCGCATCGCTGGGAAAAACATCCATGAGCTCTCTTCAATGGATATTGCCGACCTCTACGAATGGATGTGCGGTCTCAACTTGGAAGGCAAGCAGAAGGCCATTGCTGAGGAGATTCTGAAAGAGATCAAGTCGAGGTTGCGTTTCCTGCTCGATGTGGGTCTGGAGTACCTGTCGCTCGGACGTTCGTCGATGAGTCTGTCGGGTGGTGAGAGCCAGCGCATACGTTTGGCCACACAGATCGGTACCCAGCTGGTGAATGTGCTGTATATTCTTGACGAGCCAAGCATCGGACTCCATCAGCGCGACAATGTGCGGCTCATCCATTCGCTCAAGCGACTGAGGGACATGGGCAACTCCATCATCGTCGTGGAACACGACAAAGACATGATGCTCAATGCCGACTACATTGTCGATATAGGTCCCAAGGCTGGTCGATTGGGAGGCGAGGTGGTGTTTCAAGGCAAGCCTGACCTCATGCTCAAATCTCATTCGCTGACAGCACGCTATCTCAATGGCGAGCTGAAGATGCCTATGGCAAAGGAACGACGCAAGGGCAACGGCAAATGGCTCGTCCTGCACGATGCCTGTGGCAACAACCTCAAACACGTGGATGTGGCTTTCCCGTTGGGTACGCTCATCTGTGTCACGGGTGTCAGTGGCAGTGGCAAATCCACGCTGATCAACGACACGCTGCAGCCCATCCTCAGCCAGCATTTCTACCGTTCACTACAGGACCCTCTGCCATACGGCAGCATAGAAGGTATGGATGAGGTCGATAAGGTCATCAATGTGGACCAAAGCCCGCTGGGACGCACCCCGCGCTCCAATCCCGCCACATATACTGGCGTCTTCTCCGACATCAGGAACTTGTTTGTGGAGATGCCAGAGGCGAAAGTCAGGGGATACAAGCCCGGCCGATTCTCCTTCAATGTCAAGGGAGGTCGTTGTGAGACCTGTGGTGGCAATGGTTATAAGTCGATCGAGATGAACTTCCTGCCCGACGTGCTGGTGCCTTGCGAGACCTGCCATGGCAAACGCTACAACCGCGAGACACTCGAAGTGAGGTTCAAGGGAAAGTCTATTGCCGATGTGCTTGACATGACCATTAACACCGCTGTGGAATTTTTCGACAACCAACCTCATATCCTCAAGAAAATCAAAGTGATACAGGATGTGGGACTGGGCTATGTCAAACTCGGTCAGCCTTCCACTACATTGTCGGGTGGTGAAAGCCAGAGAGTGAAACTCGCTACTGAACTGGCAAAGAAAGACACGGGCAAAACGGTCTATATCCTGGACGAGCCAACCACAGGACTGCATTTCGAGGACATCAAGGTGCTGATGAACGTGCTCAACCGACTGGTTGACAAAGGCAACACCGTCATCGTGATAGAGCACAATCTCGATGTCATCAAGATGGCCGACTACATCATCGACATGGGGCCAGAAGGAGGACGCGGTGGTGGTCAGGTGATGGTTGTCGGCACCCCAGAGGAAGTGGCGAACAGTGGAAAAGGATATACCAGCCAATTTTTGAAAAAAGAATTGGAATGATCATCTTTTATGCACATCTTTTATAATAAAACGCCAGATTATCCGTTTTTTTTAATTAAATGTGCAAATAAAAAGATGAAACACAGACATTCAATACTTTATATCTTATCCATAGTCGTTTCGACAATCATGCTGATGGCTTGCTCTGACGAGGAGAAGTTCACCAGCTCCCCGTCGCATCCCTTGACTTTTTCCGAAGACACCCTCAAGTTCGACACCGTATTCACCACAATCGGTTCATCCACCCAGTGGCTGAAGGTTTTCAATCCCAACAGCGATGGCGTGCGTCTGTCCAACATCAGTCTCGCCAGCGGAGGAAAAAGTGGTTTTTATATGAATGTCGATGGGCAGTCGGGGACTAACTTCAGCAATGTGGAAATCGCGCATAAAGACAGTATCTTCATTTTTGTGGAAGTGAATGTGGACCCAACAGACGAGGACTCCCCCGTGTTGATAGAAGACTCCATCCTGTTTGTGCATGAGAACGGAATGAAGCAGTACGTCAATCTTATAGCTTATGGGCAGGATGTCATCATCATGGATCATGTCTGCTTCGAAACCGATACCACCCTTGCCGTATCAAGACCTTACCTTGTATATGATAGTCTGGTGGTAGCTCCAGGACACACACTGACCCTGTCGGAGGGCACCAGCCTGTATTTCCACTCACGCGCCAGTCTTATCGTCCATGGCACACTGATTAGCAATGGTTCGCTTGAACGGCCCGTGATGATGCGGGGCGACCGCCTCGACAGAATGTTCGAATACTTGCCTTACGACCGGCTCGACGCGCAGTGGGGTGGGGTGTGGCTCACGAAGGAAAGCACAGGCAACGTGATCAACTACACCGACATCCATTCTGGCTCCTATGGCATCAGGTGTGAGGAGTCTGGATTCGATGACTATAAACTCTTCATGACCAACAGCACCATCCATAATGTGGCTGGTCCTGGACTCTGTCTCAACTATTGCTCCACTTATGTCGCCAACAGCCAGATCAGTAATGCCAACACCTATTGCGTCGATATCTTTGGCGGATATGCCCGATTTGAGCAATGCACCATCGCTCAGTTCTATCCTTGGAAAGAACACGACGGGGCTGTGAGGTTCTACAACATGCGCAACGACACCATCGCCGACCTCCATCAGGCCGCTTTCTACAACTGCTATGTCACGGGCAGCCATGAGGATGAGATCTTCGGTGAGAATGTCAACTCAAGCAATTATGGGGAAGTGTTGTTCAATTATCATTTCGAGAACAGTGTGCTGGCCACCGTCATCGCCGAGGACGACACCAATTTCGTGTCGTGCACCATCGACACCCTTGAGCATCACGCCGACAATTTCCGCACCATCGACACGGACAACTACATCTACGACTTCCGTCTCGACACCCTCTCCGTAGCCCGTGGCAAGGCCTCCGATAAATTCCTCACAGACTATCCCACCGACCGTCTCGGCATCCAGCGCCAAGCAGGCAGCGTCGATGCCGGCTGCTATCAGTTTCAATAGAATACAGCTATAGAATTCTGTATTTCAGGCTATGGCATTTATGTTATAGCCTTTTTTCTGTATTATTAGAAATGGATTTTTCAATCTACATATACTCTCTATCTGTTATTCGGATTTTTCTGAGTTGTATGGCAGAAAGAGTAATATTTTACATTCTAATATTATATGTTCTTTTTCAATCTTTTTATGGAATTACGTTCCTAACCGTATCCAACAGGTTCTGTATCCATTTGTCGAAATGGGGGCATTAAGAGCGGAGTGTATCTATCCCGATTTCTTTTGTTACAGCCTTTCCTGTGGCAGGTTTATTATACCGGTAAAGGGTGTGCCTTTCCCCCTCAATTGCTCTTATAATGCGTTTGCTGGGAGCGGTGTTCATACCATCGTCAATGAGTTCTGGATTCCCCGTTTGTACCAAATCCCTGCTGAGTTGTTGGCATCCTTTAATACTGTTGGGATACAGTTGCTTCAAGTGGTCGATACCACAAAAGAGAAGGGCTTCGAACTCATGCAATTGGATATAAGGAATAAAACGGGAATCTTTAATGTCGGTCTTAAAGTAGTTTTCAAGCGATTCCACCCGAAGATAAGGATCATGAATTGTTACCGCATCAGCATAGCCAGGGAAATCATTGGGCAAGGCATAATAGTCGAACATTGTTGTAAAGACATGGCTCTCATAATCACTATCCTGATGAATATGTAATAAAAGATCAACATCGGTCTTTACTTGTATGTACGAGAGCATCCCTCCACGTGTATTCTGCTTTTTGTTTGTTGTAAGAAGAACACTTTTGATTCCTGTGATTCCATGAGCTTGTAGATAAGGTCGTAGAACAGCCTCAACGAAGCCTTGCTCAGTCTGACCTTCACATAGAACATGAACTATTTTAACTTTCATACTACTCATAGCGGTTGTCCTCCTATGATGTTTTTATCCCATAATTCGCTGACTGTATAGTGGTCTAACCATAGCTCATACTCCTTTTTATTCAAGTGACTCAAAGATGTACTTTGAGTGATTTCATCCATTTCAACAATGGATATATTTTCAATGTCAAAGTAGTCAACTAAATCCTTGCTTTGTGTCGCTATGATAATCTGGGAATGGATGGATGCGTCTTTGATCATTTCCGACAACTGACCTATTGCGTATGGGTGCAGTCCAAGTTCAGGCTCGTCTAAAATGATGACGTTGGGCATTGTTTCTTTTGGCTGAAGAAGCAAAGTTGCTAAAGCGATGAATCTAATGGAACCGTCTGATAATTGATAGGCATTGAATCGATAATCAGTTGCAGACCTGTCGATCCATCGGAGAGAGATGGTCTGACGATTTGGTTCAAGATAGAAATCCTGAAATTGTGGGATGACATTCCGTACATAATCTACAATTCGGTAGTAGGAATCTTCATAGTTATTTCGAAGATATAGCAAAAAAGATGGCAGATTGTTGCCTTGTGACTGAAGGTAATTCGCTGTTTCAATTGGGCAGGCCTTACGCAAAGGGCCTTCGGCGGATGAATCATGAAACTGATACACCTTTGAATTCATCAGAATCGTGTGGATTCTTTTAGCAACATCATTTTTGCTGTTTGCAAGAGCAGACTCCTTATATTCATGTTCCAAATCCACATCGAAAGACTGTTTGTTCTCTTTGTTGTAGCAATGAATACTTTCCTCTGAAATGATAAGTCTGTCTGGTGCAGCATTTGATAAGGAAAAATGGTATGAATCTGACGAATGGCAGTCCTCGAATTTTACTTGCCCTATGATTAATGGTGTGATTTTGGAGCCATAATGAAGAAGAGAATCTGCCGTTCCTGATTGTTCAACAAACAATGCAAAAGTAGAATTCATCATGTGACTTAACATCTTGAAGAATCCGATGATATTGCTTTTCCCTGATCCATTAGCACCTAATAGAATGTTGATATTTTCCAATTTTAATGTGATTGGATGGTCAAAGGATATAGACTTATATCCATGAATTCTTAACTCGCTTATTTTTTTTCGATTAATACATTTTTCCATCTGCATTTCTTTTTTTACAAAATTAGTATTTTTTTCATTGTTGTAGAAATAATCAATAATAAAAATGAATCAATATCATATTACACTTTTCTTTCTTACCAATGATTTTATCATCATCTTATCTATATATGAGAAATTCTTCTTAATTTTGCAATCAAATAGTTTTGACGTTTTACTCATAATCAGTTAATGACAAGATATACACCAGAGAGTTGATTGCTGTTGCGAATGGATACTGTAATATTAATAATGATTGAAAAACGCAATGAATATATCTACACAACCTCACATAGCCCGTCCTGTCAAGGGATCGAAGCGCATCGTCATTCTCGATGCACTTCGAGGCTTTGCCTTGATGGGCATTGCATTGGCTCTACTCAGGCGAGTTTTCGTGACTACTGTGCTGGTAGGACTGCCCCTGTCAATCGCTTATGCCTGGAGCAGTATGGATGGGCATCCTTGGGGAGATATGACTCATGATTTGCTCTACACGCTGAGTGTCTATCCCATGGGACTGGCCTACATGTCTGGTTTGAGCCTGCTCTATCTCCGATTTGACAGTTGGCCGTGCTGGCGTCTGTTGCCTATCCAGGTCGGATGGCCCTGACTTGCTATATTTCACAGTCTGTCATTGGTCTCTTCCTTTTCTACGGCATCGGTCTGGGATGGGAAACAAGTGTTGGACTATGGCAAACAGAATTGGTCAGCCTTGCAGTCTATGCAGTGGAAACACTTCTTTGTGCGGCATGGTTGCGGTTCTTCAATTTCGGACCTCTGGAATGGCTGTGGCGCATGCTCACTTATGGCATTTGGTTCCCTTTGCGCAAAAAAGCAACCGAACGATAGAAATGTCCTTTCCAGTGTGCATTTCATCAGTCGCAAACGCCCTGTTTGCGCCTACAATCCACATTTTTTGAAAAAAACATTGGATTTTTTTGTAGGTATGCGGAAAAATCACTATTTTTGAATAAAAATCTAACCGCAACCATTTTTCACGGTGGTTTTATGCGGATTATTTTTTATGGTTAACAAAATAACAAACCTTAAAATACAACTATGAGTTATTTACGTTTTGACAAAACCCTGATGACGAATTTGCAAGAGGCACTCCCCAAGGAGATTCTCCGTACAAACCGCTCAGGTGCGTATTCTTGCTCGTCTATTCTCGACTGCAATACGCGTAAGTATCACGGATTGCTTGTAGTGCCTGTTCCTGAAATCGACGACGAGAATCATGTGCTTCTCTCTTCCCTCGACGAAACAGTCATTCAGCATGGCGCTCAGTTCAATTTAGGTCTTCACAAGTATGCAGGGGGAGTCTATAGCCCGAACGGACACAAGTATGTGCTCGAGTTTGAATGGGACAAGATTCCTACCACCATTTTCCGTGTAGGAGGAGTCATCCTCAAGAAGGAGAAGGTGTTCCAGCATTTCGAGAACAGGATCCTGATTCGCTACACCTTGCTCAAGGCAGTGTCTGAGACCACTATACGTCTGCGTCCTTTCCTCGCTTTCAGAAGCGTGCGCCAATACACGCACGAGAACTCTGTGGCAAGCCGTGAGTACCAGATGGTGGACAACGGCATCAAGACTTGTATGTACGACGGATATCCCGACCTCTACATGCAGCTCAACAAAGCCACCGACTTCCACTTCGAGCCCAACTGGTATCACAACATCGAGTACCAGCGCGAGCAGGAACTGGGTTACGACTTCAATGAGGACCTGTATGTTCCCGGCTACTTCGAGTTCAACATCAAGAAAGGCGAGAGCGTGGTATTCTCCGCAGGTCTGCGTGAGTACGAGACTTCCGGACTGTCCGACACCTTCGACCACGAAGTGGAGGTGCACACACCAAGAAGCGGTTTCCGCGAGTGCTTGGTCAATGCAGCGCATCAGTTCTACAATGGTGACCTGGACAATGATGAAGACGACTACATCGTAGCAGGCTATCCTTGGTTCAAGTGCCGTGCACGCGACACCTTCGTCGCTCTTCCTGGTCTGACACTCGCCATTGATGAGAACAGCCGTTTCGAGCGTGTGATGAACACAGCCGTCAAGGCCATCAACCAATTCATGGCTGGCGAGCAGGTGACAGGCAAGCTGACCGAGATTGACGACCCCGATGTCTTGCTTTGGGCTGTCTGGTGCTTGCAGCAATACAAGCGCTTTGGCTCGAAAGAGGTGGCTCTGGAGAAGTATGGCAATGTGGTGGACCGCATCATCGATTTCATCATCTCAGGCAAGCATCCGAGAATCACCTTCGAGGATGAAACAGGCCTGTTGAAGATCGATGGCCGCGACAAACCCGCTACATGGATGAACTCCATCGTCAACGGTAAACCTGTCGTTCCTCGTTCGGGTTATGTGGTGGAAATCAATGCCCTTTGGTACAACGCTTTGATTTGCTGCGTGCAGATCAATGAGGCTTGGGGCAACACGGGAAAAGCCATGCTCCTCAAGTCGGTAGCCGACAAGGCAGGCAAATCGTTCCTCGACATCCATCTCAACCAGCATGGCTATCTGCTCGACTACATCGACGGTGACTACACCTCTTGGAGCGTACGTCCCAACATGCTGATTGCAACAGCGATGGAGAACACACCGCTCAGCATCCAGCAGTGCAAGGTCATTGTCGATATCTGCACCAAGGAACTGCTCACCAAGAAGGGCATACGTTCGCTCAGCCCAAAGAGCGGTGGCTACAATCCTATCTATGAAGGCAACCAGACACAGCGCGACGCAGCCTACCACCAGGGAACCGTGTGGCCTTGGCTCCTCGGATTCTACCTCGAGACCAGACTCAAGGTGTGGAAACTCTCCAGTCTGTCGTTTGTGGAGCGTCAGCTCGTTGGACTGGAGGAAGAGCTCAACTACCACTGCATAGGCACACTGCCTGAACTCTTCGATGGCAACCCACCATTCCATGGACGTGGTGCAGGATCGTTCGCCATGAATGTGGCTGCAGTGTTGAGAGTCATGAAGTTGCTAAGTAAATTCTATAATTACTAATAGGAGGAGACAAAATGAAAGTATTAATGTTCGGATGGGAGTTTCCACCTCATATCCTCGGTGGACTCGGTACTGCAAGTTATGGCTTGACCAAAGGTCTTAGTTTGCAGCAAGATATGGATATCACGTTCTGTCTCCCTAAGCCTTGGGGTGATGAGGACCAGAGTTTCATGAAGATTGTAGGCATGAACAATGTCCCCATCGTTTGGCGTGATGTCAATTATGATTATGTCAAGTCGCGCGTTCCTGGTTACATGACACCTGAAGACTACTATGCCTTCAGAGACCACATCTACGCCGACTTCAGTTATATGAACACCAACGACATAGGATGTATGGAGTTCTCAGGACGCTATCCCGACAACCTCCACGAGGAGATCAACAACTATTCCATCGTGGCAGGCGTGGTGGCAAGGCGCCAGCAGTTCGACATCATCCATGCCCACGACTGGCTCACTTATCCCGCTGGCATCCATGCCAAGATGGTGTCGGGCAAACCACTGTGCATTCATGTGCATGCCACTGACTTCGACCGCAGCCGCGGACATGTCAATCCCACCGTTTACTCCATTGAGAAGAACGGTATGGACTATGCAGATTGCATCATGTGCGTGAGTGAGCTCACTCGCCGCACCGTCATCAATGAGTATCATCAGGATCCGCGCAAGTGCTTCACCATGCACAATGCGGTGTATCCACTTCCACAGGAGTATCAGGACATTCCACGTCCAGACCATTCCAAAGAGAAGGTGGTGACCTTCCTCGGACGTATCACCATGCAGAAGGGACCTGAATACTTCGTAGAGGCTGCATCGCTCGTGCTCAGCCGCACACGTAATATACGTTTCTGCATGGCTGGTAGTGGCGACATGATGGATGCCATGATTTATCTGGCAGCACAGAGAGGTATTGCCGACCGTTTCCACTTCCCGGGATTCATGCGAGGCAAACAGGTGTATGAGTGCTTGAAAGACAGCGATGTGTATATCATGCCGTCTGTGTCGGAGCCTTTCGGTATATCACCGCTTGAGGCCATGCAGTGTGGTACTCCTTCTATCATCTCCAAGCAGTCGGGATGCGCCGAGATCCTCGATAAGTGTATCAAGACCGACTACTGGGATGTGCATGCCATGGCTGATGCCATCTACGCTATCTGCACCTACCCATCGCTCTTCAAATACTTGCAGGAAGAGGGTATCAAGGAGGTCAATGGCATCACTTGGGAGAAAGTGGGAGTGCGCATACGCAACCTCTACGACCAGACCATTTCAAACTATAATCATTAAACTAAACACATAATCATAAATAATATCTATTGTTATGAAAACTATATGCCTTTATTTTGAGATACATCAGATTATCCATCTGAGGCGCTATCGTTTCTTCGACATTGGCCGTGATCACTACTACTACGACGACTATGAGAATGAACGCAGTATCACCGATATAGCAGAGCGCTCCTACGTGCCCGCGCTCAATACACTCATTGAGATGGCCAAGGAGAATCCTGGATTCTTCAAGGTGGCTGTGTCTCTTTCTGGTGTGGGATTGGAGCAACTTGAAATCCACGCTCCACAGGTGCTCGACCTGCTCGGACAACTCAACGACACTGGATGCCTTGAGTTCCTTTGCGAGCCTTACTCTCATGGACTGGCTGCTCTGGGCAATGAGGAGAGTTTCCGCGACGAGTGCACACGAATGAAGAACAAAATCAAGGAGATGTATGGACAGACACCTAAGGTCTTCCGCAACAGCTCGCTCATCTACAGCGATGATATCGGTGCTCTGGTTGCCGACATGGGCTTTGAAGGTGTGCTGACAGAAGGTGCCAAGCAAGTGCTTGGATGGAAGAGTCCACACTTCGTTTACGAGAACCCCATCGACCCAAGACTCAAGGTGCTGCTTCGCGACTACAAACTCAGCGACGACATCAGCCTTCGATTCAGCAACAGCGACTGGAGCGAGTATCCACTCTATGCTGACACCTACATGAACTGGATCGCGGCACTGCCACAAGAAGAAGAGGTGGTCAACATCTTCATGGAACTTTCTGCACTCGGTATTTTCCAGCCACTGAGCTCCAACATCCTTGAGTTCCTCAAGGCGCTGCCACAGGTGGCAAGAGAACGTGGCATCAGCTTCTCCACACCGTCAGAGGTCATCAAGAACTACCCATCAGTGGGGGCTATCGATGTTCCTTACAATATTTCGTGGGTGGATGAGGAGCGCGACACCAGCTGCTGGCTCGGTAACGACATGCAGCGCGAGGCCTTCAACAAACTCTACAGCATCGCCGACCGTGTGCGCATCTGCACCGACCGCCGTATCAAGCAGGACTGGGATTATCTGCAGGCCAGCAACAACTTCCGCTTCATGACCACCAAGCACAACAGTGTAGGCATGAACCGCGGTATCTACGACAGTCCTTTCGATGCCTTCACCAATTATATGAACATTCTCGGCGACTTCATCAGCCGTGTCAACAACCTCTACCCTGTGGATATGGACAACGAGGAACTCAACTCACTGCTCACCACCATCCAGAACCAGGATGAGGAAATCGCTGCTAAGGACCGCGAGATAGAGAAACTACAGAAACAACTCGAGAAGTACAACCCGAGTAAGAATGCTGAGCTCAAGGCTGATAAGGAGAAGAAGGCCACTGTGAAGAAGGAGGCTCCAAAGGCTGCTAAAAAAGCACCTGCCAAGAAAGCTGCTAAGAAAGCTGAAGCTGGAGATGAAGTGAAAGAGGTGAAGCCAAAGGCCAAGAGAACCAAGAAGACTGAATAATCCCTTCAATTGAACATCAAAAAAAGGGCGGAGCGCATTTGCGTTCCGCCCTTTTTTGATGGAATATCGGAATGACGTTAATGACGTTAATAACGTTTCTAACGTTAATAACGTTCCTAACGATAATAACGTTCCTGACGATAATAACGTTCCTAACGTTCCTAACGATAATGACTCCATTAACGAATAAACGCTTCCTGTCAATTACTGTTTGAGATTTTGATAAAGTTTGTCGATGGCTTGACTGGCATCGCCCGTCTGGTCGTAGAGGCTGACGAACTTGCTGCCGATGATGGCACCTGCTGCATTTTGCCATGCAGACTGCAAGGTCTGTTTGTTGGAAATGCCGAAACCTATCATGCGGGGATTGCGCAGGTTCATGGCGTTGATGCGTGAGAAATAGCGTTGCTTGGCAGCGTCGAATTCTTTCTGAGCACCTGTTGTGGCTGCCGACGACACCATATAAATGAATCCGTCGGTGTGTTCGTCGATAAAACGAATGCGTTCCTCACTGGTCTCAGGTGTGATGAGCATGATGATGCGCAGACCATATCGGTCGGCCATGGGTTTGAACTCTTCTTGATAATCCTTGAAGGGTAAGTCGGGAATGATCATACCATCAACACCTACTTCCACACAACGTTGGCAGAAACGTTCAAAACCGAAGTGCATGATGGGATTGAGATAACCCATGAGCAGCAAAGGAATGTTTACCGTCTTGCGGATATCTTCCAACTGCATGAATAATGTGTTCAGTGTCATGCCGTTGCGAAGGGCCTTGGTGGCTGCATCCTGGATGACAGGACCGTCGGCCATGGGGTCGCTGAAGGGTATGCCAATCTCTATCATGTCGATGCCCTTGCTTTCCAACGTCTGAATCGTTTGGGCGGTGGAGTGGAGCGAGGGATGTCCTGCGCAGAAATAGATGGATAGGATCTCGCTCTTCTTCTCTTGAAATAAATGATTGATTCTGTTCATATTAATTGTTCTTGATGGCTTGAATGAATGTGGTGAGGCAATGAAGGTCTTTATAGGCTGGGGCAGTTTCAAATCGGCTGTTGAGGTCGATGCCAGCGAACTGCGGATGGCTGAATAGCTTGATGGTCTGCACATCGTCGGGACCTATTCCTCCGCTGAGGAGAAAGGGTACTGATTCGTGGTATGCCTCGAGCAGACTCCAATCGTATTTGTTGCCGCTGCCACCATACGATGCGCATTTGGTGTCGAAAACAAAGGCGTCCACCACTTCGCTGTATGGTTCGCACAACATCAAATCAGCGACGTTTTGCAGACTGATGGCTTTCCAGATACCTACTTCATGAGCGAGTTTCCTGGCTTTTTCCCTGACCTCAGAGCATTGTTGTGGCGTCTCGTTGCCATGAAGTTGTACGATGTCAAGTCCGTAGGTTTCAATATGTTGCAAGATGTCTGTTGTATCAGCATTGACAAACACACCAACACGTTTGGCATGAACGGGCATGTCGAGTGGCAGAGCGCTTACAAAACGAGCGGAGCGGGGATAAAAGATGAATCCCATGTAATCTACGCCTAAGGCATCCACAGCAAGTATGTTGTCAGCCTCACGCATACCACAAACTTTGATTTTCATTGCATCGGTTGTTTTTTTTCGGACGCGACACATCGTGTCCATTTTTTATTTTCGGACGCGACACGTCGCGTCCCTACTTGAGGGCGTTGACAAAGAGATTGAGAGTGGAGCCTGGATTATCGGTCTTCATGAAAGTCTCACCAATCAGAAAACCTCTATACCCTGCCTCTCGCAGTTGACGGATGGTATCTGGATTGGAGATGCCGCTTTCTGACACCAGCACATAATCGTTGGGCAACTGCTCCGCCAGTCGGAAGGAATTCTCCACATCGGTATGGAAGGTGCCGAGGTTGCGGTTGTTCACACCTACCATGTCGATATTGTCGCCTACGTATTCCAACTCTCGTTCTGAATGCACTTCCAACAGAGTCTCCAGCTTCAAGTTGTGGGCGGTCTGTGCCAATGTCTTGCATTCTTCCTTGGTCAGGTCGGCTGCGATGAGCAGTACGGCGTCTGCACCAATGATCTTGGCTTGCAGGAGTTGGTACTCATCAACGATGAAGTCCTTGCGGAGTATGGGAATGTTGACCAAAGGACGGGCTTTGACCACGTCGTCGCTGTTGCCCCCGAAGTATTGACGGTCGGTCAGGATAGAAAGCGCAGAGGCTCCATTCTTTTCATACGATGGGATGATGAGTTCTGGTTGAGCTTCTTCCTTGATCCAGCCTTTGGAGGGAGAACGGCGCTTGAACTCTGCAATGATGCCTGTGGCGCTTTGGGATAGTGACTCGCTCATGGAACGCCGCACGGAAAAGTCCATGACCTTGCTGACTTGACCCAAAAGCATATTGTATGGCACCATACTTTTCTGCATCTCCAGTTCCTTGCGCTTATGGGCTACTATCTCTTCAAGTATATCTTTCATATCTTTGATTGTTTTTTTTAGATGTTTTTTCTAGGCAATCCTAGGAAGCCCTAGGCAATCCTAGGAAATCCTAGGAAGCCCTAGGAAATACTAGGCAATCCTAGGCAATCCTAGTTTTTAAAGCTCAGGAATTGAGTTCTACGAATTTCTTCATACATTCGTAAGCCTTTCCGCTCTCGATAGATTCCTTGGCTTTCGACATACAGTCGAAGACCGACAAATCAGGCTCGAACAGATGGATGGCATATCCAGCATTCGTGATTACCACATCCTTCTGGCTGGCAGTGGCTTGGTTTTGAAGCACATCGAGGAAAATCTGTTTGGCATCTTTCTTCGTCTCCCCTCCGAACAATTCCTCTGGTTTAGAGTTGCCCATACCAAGGTCGGACGGATTGAGTACCTCCTCATTGTCGTTGGTGTTGACTTTGAAACCGCTGGTCAGTGAGATCTCATCATAACCATCGTAACTGTTGACGATGCCGAACTTCACTCCTATCTTATGATTGACGTTGGAGTAAAGTCGCATCTGGGTGAGATTGGCTACTCCTAACAACTGGTATTTAGGACGACATGGGTTGACCAATGGACCAAGAAGATTGAAGATGGTGGGGATCTGAAGTGCCTTACGGGTAGGGGCAACGAACTTCATGCCGTATGCGAAAAGTGGAGCGTGCATGTAGGTGATGTTGCTACCCTCCAGCGAACGCAACAATTTGTCGTTGTCGTTGGTGAACTTCACGCCCAGTTCCTCAATGACATTGCTTGCGCCACTGATGGAGGTGGCGCCATAGTTGCCGTGCTTACTCACTTTGTAGCCAGCGCCAGCTACTACAAAACAGGCGCATGTGGAGATGTTGAACGTGTTCTTGCCATCACCTCCTGTTCCCACGATGTCGATGGTTTCGTAGGGTGAGAGATCCACGGGACGACCTGTCTCCAGAAGGGCGTCGCGGAAACCGAGTATCTCGTTGACGACGATACCCTTCACTTGGAGTCCCATGAGCAAGGCTGCAATTTGTTCGTTGCTGTATTTCTCTTTGGTGATGTTGAGCATCACCTCTCTGGCTTCTTCACGTGTCAGGTCGCTATGACCAACCAGTTTCTTGAGTATTTCTTTCATGCTGTGTTCTTGTTGTTGAAGAGCCTATCTTTCTTGGAAGGATGATTAAATGCTCTTTGTGATTTTGATTGTTTTATAAATTGATATACAGAGATATATAAAGTTTTGTTAAAGTGTCGCTTTATATGAACTCTCAGTGATTGATCCAGTTGCTGATGATGGTTTTGCCTTCAGGAGTCAATACACTTTCAGGGTGGAACTGCACACCTCGGATATCGAGTGTCTTGTGGCGCATGGCCATGATAAGTCCTTCTTCGCTGGTGGCAGTCACCTCAAGGCAGTCGGGCAGTCCCTGGTGATCGACCACCCACGAATGATATCTGCCCACTTCCGTACTGTCGCCCAAACCTTCGAAGAGGTAATCGTCGCCTTTCAGTTGCACCTTTGATGCCACACCGTGGAAGACCTCGTTGAGGTTGGTCAGTTTGCCACCGAAATATTGTCCGATGGCTTGATGCCCAAGGCATACGCCCAGGATGGGTTTGCTGTTTGCGTAGGCTTTGATGGCATCCAGGAGCAGGCCTGACTCTTCGGGAATACCTGGACCTGGCGAAAGCAGGATCTTGTCGTAGTCAGCGAGAAGGGAAAGCTGGAACTGGTCGTTGCGTACCACATCGACTTCCGCACCCAGTTCCTTCAGCAAATGATAGAGGTTGTAGGTGAAAGAGTCGTAGTTGTCTATGATGATGATCTTCATAACGGATCGTTTTTTTCGTTGTGTTGAGAATAAAGGGAGTATTCAGCGTTGTCGTATTTTCCGATGCGTCAGAATAATCTGTTTATTCTGTGTGTTTGTTTTCCTGATAATCGCAATTATATAGTCTCAGCGAGGGTGATGGCCTTGCGCAGAGCGCCAAGTTTGTTGTTCACCTCTTGGAGTTCATATTCCACGTCGCTCTTCGCCACGATGCCACCTCCAGCTTGGAACCACAGTTCGCCATTGCGGCTCACGAATGTTCGGATGGTGATGGCTTGGTTGAGGCTGCCATTCATCCCGATGAAACCGATACATCCACCGTAAGCACCGCGGTTGTGTGGCTCATATTCGCTGATGAGTTGCATGGCGCGCACCTTGGGGGCTCCAGAGAGGGTGCCAGCGGGGAAGGTGTCGATGAACGACTTGATGGGATCTGCTCCGTCGTTGAGCTCACCACTGACACGGCTCACCAGATGGATGACATGGCTGTAGTATTGCATGTCCTTGTAGAACTCCACATGCACGTTGTGGCAGTTGCGGGAGAGGTCGTTTCGTGCCAGATCGACAAGCATCACATGTTCTTCGTTCTCCTTGGGGTTGTTGCGCAGGTAGAGGGCGTTCTTGCGGTCTTGGTCGGGGTCACCTGTACGTTTGGTCGTTCCGGCTATTGGGTCGATATAAGCGGTCTTACCCTCTATGCGGCAATGTGTCTCTGGACTGGAACCGAAGATACGGAAACCACCGAAGTCGAAATAGAAAAGATAAGGTGAAGGGTTGATGCTGCGCAATGCCCGATAGAGATTGAAATCATCGCCTTCGTATTTTTGGATGAAACGGCGTGAAAGGACAATTTGAAACACATCGCCGCGTTTGCAGTGGGCGATACCACGACGGATGTTCTCACGGTGCTCATCGTCGGTCAGTGTGCTGTAGGTGTCGCCTATGGCTTGGAAGTCGAAGGGCTTGACGTCGCGGTTGGTCAGGTCTCTTTCCAGCTGGTCGAGGTCTTCCTGCTCGCCATCACTCATCAATTCAATGATGGTCAGTGAGTTGGAGAAATGATCGAACACCACAATGTCCTTGTAGAGGATATAGAGCATATCGGGTGCGTCGTTCTTGGCTTGTGTTTCGTCTTTCACGTTGATATTTTCGAAATACCTGACGGAGTTGAACGAAGTATAGCCATAGAGACCGCAGTATTTGGCTTTCTCACCCGTGATGGAGAACTGGCTCAGAAAGAGGTTGATAGCATCGGCGGTGGTGAAGTCTTTGCAGATTTCCTTCCGTGTGTTGGTTCCGTCGGGATAGGTGCAAATCGCCATGCCGTGGGAAATGGCGACACTGGCGATGGGGTGGAGTGCGATGAACGAACGGCTGTTCTCACCGCTGTGATAGTCGGAGCTCTCCATCAGAGCACTCTGTGGATAATCGTCGCGTACTTTCATGTAAGCGCTGACAGGGGTGATCAGGTCACCGAGGATGGTCTTGTGGACGGTTTTGTAATTGAACATAAATGTGTCCTCCTTGATTCTTTTATGGTTTTTTGTTTGGATTTTTTCTGGATTCTCTAGATTTTCTAGAATTTCTAGATCTTCTAGATTTTCTAGATTCTCTAGATATTCTAGATTCTCTAGATTATCTTGTGGCTATTCTTTTGGTTGGCTGAAATGCTTGAGGTAGGTTTCCATGTCCTTATCGCCTCTACCGCTGACGGTCAGCACGACCACATCGTCGGCCTTGAACTGCATCTTAGGAAGTGCGCCGAGGGCATGCGAACTTTCGAGCGCAGGTATGATGCCTTCCATGCGGGTGAGTTCAAAAGCGGCGGCCAAGGCTTCGTCGTCGTTGACAGCGAGCACTTTAGCACGGCCAGTGTCGTAGAGGTTGCAGTGGATGGGGCCAGTTCCTGGGTAGTCGAGTCCAGCTGATATGGAGTAGGGCTCCACGATTTGTCCGTCGTCGGTCTGCATGAGTTTGATGCGTGAACCGTGCAGGATCCCTTTGGTGCCGATTTGCAGGGAAGCGGCGGTCTTGTCGGTGTCCATACCCATGCCACCAGCCTCGGCCAGGACGATTTTCACCTTTGGGTTGTCGAGATAATGGTAGATGGTGCCTGCGGCATTGGAACCTCCGCCCACACAGGCCATGAGATAGTCGGGGTAGTCGCGTCCGATTTTCTCCTGCAACTGCCACTTGATTTCTTCGGAAATGACGCTCTGCAGACGTGCCACCATGTCGGGATAGGGATGCGGACCAACAGTCGAACCGATGATGTAGAAAGTGTCGGCGGGGTGGCAACACCAGTCGCGGATGGCCTCGTTGGTGGCGTCCTTGAGTGTCTTGTTGCCCGAATGTACAGGCGACACCGTAGCGCCGAGCATTTTCATGCGTTCCACATTCGGACGCTGACGTGCCACGTCGGTAGCACCCATATACACCGTGCAAGGCATGTCCATCAAGGCTGCTACAGTAGCTGTGGCTACACCATGCTGACCAGCGCCAGTCTCTGCGATAATCCTTTTCTTTCCCATGGCCTTGGCAATGAGGATCTGTCCGATGGCATTGTTGATTTTATGTGCACCGGTGTGGTTGAGGTCCTCTCGTTTGAGATAGAGCTGGCATCCATATTTCTGGCTCATGCGGCGAGCGAAGTAGAGTGGGGAAGGGCGTCCTACATAGTCGGCAAGCAAGCTGCGGTATTCTTTCTTGAACTCCTCGCTTTCAATAATCGGCAAGTAGGCCTTTTTCAAGTCTTCCACTGTCTTGTAGAGAATCTCGGGGATATAGGCACCTCCATATTCTCCATAAAAGCCATTTTCATCTACATTGTAAGTCATAAATCGAGTTTTTTATTTTGTGGTTGTTTTTTTTTGATATTCTAGATATTCTAGATATTCTAGATATTCTAGATATTCTAGATTCTCTAGATTTTCTAGATCTTCTGGTCTTTTCTCATCAAAAAAAGAGAGCCTGTCGTAAGTACGGCAGGCTCTCTTATCTCTTCTCACTTGTTCTATATCTTTGAATAAGGAAGCATATAGCGGTTGACTTACAACTTTTTGAGTTCTAAGCTACGCCACCACCAATATGTATTCTTATTCTTGAACATTAATTCACTTTAATTACTGCTGCAAAATTACTATATTCTTCTTTAATTCCAAATCTTTTGTCAGATTTTTTGCCTTATTCCTTGAATTTTTATCAAATTGTCGTATATTATTTGTAAAAATGTAAATTATAAACGATTTGACATGACTGATACTTGCTCAATCTCTTGATGCCATCATTCTAATTGTTTCCCCCTGGCATCATTAATTCTGTTCAAAATTTCGTTTTGAGTGCCTAAATTGGGAAAAAACCACTGATAGATTATCGTCAGTTCGATTTTTTCTTGTATATTTGCATTTACTTTGTATATCCTCATACGATAAA
The DNA here is from genome assembly GCA_946628545.1 of uncultured Bacteroides sp. Taxonomy (GTDB): domain Bacteria; phylum Bacteroidota; class Bacteroidia; order Bacteroidales; family Bacteroidaceae; genus RUG11857. The sequence goes on from CAMOWU010000023.1 coordinate 30,771, forward strand.
GGGTTGCTATGACAGTTCCGAACCTTTATATAATAAGGATTATGAAATCACAATTAAAACAAATCATACAATGTCAGAATTAACAGGACATATATCCCAGATCATTGGTCCGGTGGTTGACGTTCAGTTCACTGGTGACGATATCGATAAACGTCTGCAGCTGCCTGGCATCAACGAAGCTTTGGAAATCGTTCGCGACAACGGACGCAGGCTGGTGGTGGAAGTTCAGCAGCACATCGGCGAAGACATCGTCCGTTGTGTGGCTATGGACTCTACCGACGGTTTGCGCCGCGGCATGAAGGTACGTCCTACAGGTAGTGCCATCATGATGCCAGTGGGCGACCAGATCAAAGGCAGGATGCTCAATGTGGTGGGTGAGCAGATCGACGGTATGAAATCGTTCGATATGTCTGGCGCTTATCCCATTCACAGGGAACCACCCAAGTTTGAGGACCTCTCCACTGTTCAGGAAATGCTTACGACCGGCATCAAGGTGATTGACCTCTTGGAACCCTATGCCAAGGGAGGTAAGATCGGACTTTTTGGTGGTGCAGGAGTGGGAAAGACCGTGCTCATTCAGGAACTCATCAACAACATCGCCAAGGGACACAACGGCTACAGTGTTTTTGCCGGTGTGGGAGAGCGTACACGTGAGGGTAATGACCTTTTGCGCGAGATGATTGAGTCGGGCATTATCCATTATGGCAAGGAGTTTGAGAAAGGATTGGAAGAAGGTAAATGGGATCTCTCCAAGGTTGATTATAATGAAGTGGCCAAGTCGCAGGTGACCCTGATCTACGGACAGATGAACGAGCCTCCTGGTGCCCGTGCTTCTGTGGCTTTGTCTGGTCTGACCGTGGCTGAGTCGTTCCGCGATGCAGGCAACAAGGATGGTCGTAGCAGCGATATCCTTTTCTTCATCGACAACATCTTCCGTTTCACCCAGGCTGGTAGCGAGGTGTCGGCATTGCTTGGCCGTATGCCATCGGCTGTGGGTTATCAACCCACCTTGGCAACAGACATGGGACGTATGCAGGAGCGTATCACCTCTACCAAATACGGGTCTATCACTTCTGTTCAGGCTGTGTATGTGCCTGCCGACGACTTGACCGATCCAGCCCCTGCCACTACCTTCACGCACCTCGATGCCACGACAGTGCTCAGCCGTAAGATTGCTGAGCTGGGCATCTATCCCGCAGTGGATCCGCTGGAATCGACGTCCAGAATCCTCGATCCCAATGTGGTGGGAGAGGACCATTACAATACTGCACAGCGTGTGAAACAAATCCTTCAGCGCAACAAGGAATTGCAGGACATCATCTCCATCCTTGGTATGGACGAACTCTCCGATGAGGACAAGACCACTGTGAATCGCGCCCGCCGTATCCAGCGATTCCTCTCTCAACCTTTCTCCGTGGCCGAGCAGTTCACTGGAGTCCCAGGTGTGATGGTGAGCATGGCCGACACGATCAAGGGCTTCAAGATGATTCTCGATGGCGAGGTGGACCACCTGCCAGAACAAGCCTTCCTCAACGTTGGTACCATAGAAGACGCTATTGAGAAAGGCAAGAAACTGATGGCTGCAGCGCAATAACCACTAACCGGAGGACAGAGAAATGAAGTATGACCACCTATTGCTCTTGATACTCACCCCTGAGAAGGAGGTTTTCCGTGGAAATGTCAGTTCTGTGACCCTACCGGGTAGTAAGGGACGCTTCCAGGTGTTGCCCAATCATGCCCCACTGATTTCTTCCTTGCAGGAAGGCGACGTGGTGTATGTTGTTGGCGACGCTGAACAAACTATCCACGTGAGGACTGGTTTTGTGGAGGTCAATGGTGAGAACGTGAATGTCTGTGTGGAGTTATGAACCGCATTGCCTACCCGCTTTTCGTCTTGTTGCTGATGCTTGCATTGGCATTGGCTTTCCATCTCATGGCGTTGACTACAAGTGTGGGCGTTCATCTACCAGTGCTGGCACCTTACATCACCGCAGTGCTTGTCGCGCTCTTCTCTGTGTTGAACCATCACTTTTATAAAACTTCACAACAAGCGGGTAACAAGCGACTTATGAATTATATTCTCATATCAAAGATAACCCGTATGTTCTTCTTTCTTCTCATCTTCCTGACGTATTGTCTGGTGTGTGAAAAAGTAAAGGGTTTCGCAGTGGAGTTGGTCATTATGTTCTTGGCATACCTCGTCTTCGACACCATCTACTTGGTGAGGATGCAGGACGAAAAGAAAAAAGTGAATCATGAATAGACTGAAACAGACATACAGTATCCTCTTGCTGACGACGTTGTTCTTTTTCGCGCCGTTCAACACTCTATATGCCCAGCCACAGCAAGAAGTGACTGTAGAAGCAGAAGCGCAGGAAGATGACCTCGATTTGGGAGCCATCATCTTCGGACATCTTGGCGACTCTTACGAATGGCATATCACAGATATCGGTGAGACGCGTCTGGCGATACCTCTGCCGGTAATTGTCTATAGCAGTCAGTCGGGATGGCATTGCTTTCTCTCCAGTCGATTTGAAGAGGCTGAGGAAGAGCATGGAGAGGGTGCTGAGGTGGAAGGACTGATGATTGCCCATGGTGGTGATCATAATGGCAAGATTGTGGAGATGGTCGATGGCGAACTTCGCCGACCTGCTCTTGACATCTCCATCACAAGAAACGTGCTGTCGCTGTTCATCAATGTGGCATTGCTTATCGCCATCATCCTCGGCGTAGCCCGGTGGTACAGGGGAAAGAAACCCGAAGATGCCGCACCAAAAGGTTTTGTTGGACTGATGGAGATGTTCATCATGTCGGTAGAGAACGACATCATCCGTGCCTGTGTGGGCAAGGATTACAAGCGTTACTCCCCATATCTGCTCACTGCCTTCTTCTTCATCTTCTTCTCCAACCTGATGGGGCTGGTTCCCATCTTCCCTGGAGGAGCCAATCTGACGGGTAATATAGCCATCACGATGGTGCTTGCCCTGATGACCTTCCTCATCGTCAACTTCGGAGCCAACAAGCATTATTGGAAAGATATCCTTTGGCCCGATGTGCCGACATGGCTCAAATGCCCCGTGCCATTGATGCCAGTGATAGAACTTTTCGGTATCTTCACCAAACCCTTTGCCTTGATGGTCCGTCTCTTTGCCAACATCCTGGCAGGCCACTCCATCATTCTGTCGCTGGTATGTATTATCTTCGTCACAGCCAAGTTCGGTGCTGCCGTGTGTGGCGGTATGACGGTCGTGTCGGTGTTGCTCAGTTTGTTCATGAACATGCTCGAGTTGCTGGTCGCCTATATCCAGGCCTATGTCTTTACGATGCTCTCGTCGGTGTTTATCGGCATGTCGCGTGAAGGAGGCCACGAATAATCTCAAGTATAAATTCCCATCTCTCCTATAATTTCCATAACTCCCATAACTCCCAGACAATAAATAAACAACAATAAATAAAAAACTTTAGATTATGATGTTATCAATTATGCTTTTACAAGCAGCAACGGGCCTGAATCTGGTCCAGTTGGGCGCTGCACTCGGTGCAGGTATAGTAGCCATTGGTGCCGGTTTCGGACTTGGCAAGATCGGTAGTTCAGCCATGGAGGCCATTTCGCGTCAGCCAGAAGCCGCCGGCGACATCCGCACCAGTATGATCATCATCGGTGCGCTTCTTGAGGGTGTGTCCCTTTTCGCAGTGATCGTTTGTCTGTTGTGTCTGTTCATCAAGTAATTTAGGGTATGTCACTACTTATTCCAGAGACAGGTTTGGTGTTCTGGATGCTTGTGGCATTTCTGATTCTCTTGTTCATCGTCGGCAAATTTGGTTTCCCAACCATAGTGACGATGGTGGACAAACGCAAGAACTTCATCGACGAATCACTGCAGGCAGCCAAGGAAGCCAACGAACGGCTGGCAGGCATCAAGGAAGAGGGTGAGCGGTTGCTGCAACAGGCACGCGACGAGCACGCCTCTATCCTGAAAGACGCCGAGGCATCTCGTCAGCGTATTGTCAGCGAGGCACGTGAGGAGGCGAGGGCCGAAGGCGCCCGTATGATTGAGGATGCTAAACAGCAGATACAAACGGAGAAGGAAGCCATGATGAGCGACTTGCGCCGACAGGTGGCTGATCTCTCCGTAGCCATCGCCGAGAAGATACTGCGCGAGAAGATCAACACCGACAGTGCGCAGATGTCGCTCATCGACCGCATGATAGATGAGGTGGAGTCGAGCAAGTCATGACGAGTCGGTAGAAGAAAACAGAGATAGCTATGAACACTGGACTGATTGCATACCGATACGCTAAGGCGCTGCTCCTTTATGCCATAGAGGAGGGCCTCGAGGATACTGTTTATCAAGAGATGACAACGGTGCTCAACAGTTTCAGGCAATTGCCTCAGATTGTTCAGGTCTTGGGCAACCCTGTGACCAAGAGTGCCGACAAGTTGGAACTGATGCTCAAGATGTGTGCCGCCACACCGGTGAGCAAGGCTTACGATCGCTTTGTGCACACGCTCATCGACAACGACCGCGAGCAGTTGCTATTGCAGTGCTCGCGCCAATACATAGAACAATATCGCGAATACAAGCATATTTATGTGGTTCGACTGACCACAGCCACAGCGAGTGATCCGGCTACAGTCGAACGTATCACGCGATTGCTCATGGACTATGACCATTCAGCCACAATCGAATACGAGAAGGCGGTCGATCCCGACATCATTGGTGGTTTCATGGTTCAGGTGGGCTACAACCGATTGGATGGAAGTGTGCGGAGCCAGCTCAGTGAGATAGCAAGAAATTTGAGATAAAGACACGATAATCAGAGATTAGATATGGACAATATAAAGACAAGTGAGGTGTCGCAAGTGTTGCTCAACCAACTGAAGCAGATGGACACCCGTCTCAAGTTTGAAGAGGTGGGTGAGGTGCTTCAGGTCAGCGATGGTGTGGTGCGCATCTATGGATTGCTCAATGCCGAGGCGGGTGAGTTGTTGGAATTCGACAACGGTGAGCACGCCGTGGTGATGAACCTTGAGGTTGACAATGTAGGTGCTGTGCTGCTTGGTTCCACCGACCGCATCAAAGAGGGTATGGGTGTGAAACGCACAGGCAGGATTGCCTCCATCGAGGTCAGTGAGCAGATGCTGGGTCGAGTGGTCAACCCGCTGGGCCAGCCCATCGACGGTCAGGGACCTATCGGTGGCGAGAAGGTTGAGATGCCGCTTGAGCGCAAGGCACCGGGAGTCATCTATCGCCAACCGGTGAACGAGCCTCTGCAAACGGGTATCAAGTCGATCGACGCCATGATTCCCATCGGTCGAGGTCAGCGAGAGCTGATCATCGGCGACCGCCAGACGGGTAAGACCGCCATCGCCATCGACACCATCATCAACCAGCGAGGCAACTATGAGGCAGGACATCCTATCTACTGCATTTATGTCGCTATCGGACAGAAGGGTAGTACTGTGGCCAGTATCGTCAACACGCTGAAGGCTCACAAGGCGATGGACTATACCATTGTAGTGTCGGCTACGGCAGCAGTTTCGGCTCCTTTGCAGTATTTCGCTCCTTTTGCGGGTGCTGCCATTGGCGAGTACTTCCGCGACACAGGGCGTAGCGCACTGGTGGTCTATGACGACCTCTCCAAACAAGCTGTGGCCTACCGTGAGGTGTCGCTGATCCTTCGTCGTCCGTCGGGTCGTGAGGCGTACCCTGGCGATGTGTTCTATCTCCATAGCCGTCTGTTGGAACGCGCCGCGCGCATCATCGACCAGCAAGAGGTGGCAGAGCAGATGAACGACCTGCCCGAGAGTCTGAAAGGACGAGTGAAGGGTGGGGGATCTCTCACAGCCCTACCTATCATCGAAACTCAGGCTGGTGATGTGTCGGCCTATATCCCGACAAACGTCATCTCCATCACCGACGGACAGATCTTCCTTGAGACCGACCTCTTCAACCAAGGTTTCCGACCTGCCATCAATGTGGGTATCTCGGTGAGCCGTGTGGGTGGTTCGGCTCAGGTCAAGAGCATGAAGAAGGTGGCTGGTACCTTGAAAATCAGCCAAGCGCAGTATCGTGAGTTGGAGGCTTTCACCAAGTTCTCGAGCGATATGGACGCTGTGACGGCCATGACCATAGACAAGGGACGCAAGAACAACCAACTGCTCATTCAACCACAATACAGTCCTATGCCTGTAGGTGAGCAAATAGCCATCCTCTATTGTGGTATCAACGGTCTGCTTAAGGATGTGCCCATCGACCAGGTACAGGCATTCCAAAGTCGATTCCTCGAGAATCTGCGCGCTTTCCACAAGGAGGACGTCATTGATGTATTGGCTTCAGGGAAGATCAGCGACGAGGTCACCGATATCATCCGTAAGGTGGCTGCGGAGACCATTGACAGTTAAGAGTTAAGAATTAAGAGTTAAGAGTTAAGAAAGACTGTTCTTTGAGTCCTGTTTTTTGCTCTTAACAAATAAAAGAGGTTTTTGTGGCATGTCTTTAAAGGAAATAAAAACCAGGATCCAGTCGGTACAGAATACCCGTAAGATCACCTCTGCGATGAAGATGGTGGCCTCGGCTAAGTTGCACCATGCCCAAGAAGCCATCTCGAGCATGCTGCCTTATCAGACCATGCTCTATGGCATATTGTCGCGTTTCTTGGCCGAGGGGGAGTCTCTGCAGACTGAATATCAGAAAGAACGCAAAGTCAGGAATGTGGCGTTGATCGTATTCTCTTCTAACTCCAGTCTGTGTGGCGCCTTCAATTCCAACATGATGCGTCATTTCTCGGAGGTGATGAAACATTATGAGCAGGCGGTCGGTCACGACCATATCACCGTCTTTCCCGTGGGACGCAAGATTGCCGACTATGTCAGGAAATCGGGTTATGAACCTCAGGGTGACTTCACCCAATTGGCAGATAAACCTGATTATACGCAAGTTCAGGCACTGGCTGATGAACTGATGGAGATGTTCCGTAAAGGCAAGGTGGATAGGGTAGAGTTGCTCTACAACCATTTCAAAAACACGGCTACGCAGATTTATATGAACGAGCCGTTGTTGCCACTCGATGTGGAGAGTTGCCTCAGCGACAAGTCGTTGCTGAAAAAGCCTGCAATAGGAGAGGCTGATACAACCCTGCAAAACAGCGAACAGGCAGATTGTAGTGACATCAAGTCCAACTATATCATCGAGCCTTCAGTGGAGGAGTTGCTCAGCAGCCTCTTGCCCAAGGTGGTACGCCTGAAGCTTTTCACTTCACTGCTCGACAGCAATGCTTCTGAGCATGGTGCGCGCACCATGGCCATGCAAATTGCCACCGACAATGCCGACGACTTGCTCAACGAACTCAGCATCCTCTACAACAAAACCCGTCAACAAGCCATCACCAGCGAATTGCTCGACATTATCGGAGGATCGTTCAAGTAAGTACATTTGGTCGAGAGACAATCTCTTTTTTGTCTTTCTTTACAATCGTGACTAATTATCTGGATTTGCAAAGTGGAAATGACACTTTAGGTATATGAGCGATTACAAAAGAAAAAGTG
>CAMOWU010000024.1 GCA_946628545.1 uncultured Bacteroides sp.
AGGCTAAAATGGTACATTTCGGACAGCTGTCGCTCACCGTCCACGACCCCATCACTGCCGAAGAACGAAAAGGACAACCCACTAAGAAAATCATGGAAAAGGCCTACGACATCATCAACAGCGACTTGAAGACGGACTAAATCAATAAAGCCAAATCGGTCATTAGAAGAAAGGTTGGAAAGCAGGACATGCTAAAGCATGCGCCATGCGGACAAGGGTACGCAGGCATCCCTGCCTCCGACGCGTCTGGAGGACGCGCCATACGAATGATGATATTCCGAATTATCGAATTAGAGAATTGTTCTTTTGTACGAACACGAATTTACCGAATGGCTCGAATTGGCATGCTAAGCATGCTGCCATACATACCCCACGTTGCACAGTAGGAGGTTCGGCATTCCTGCCGAACACTATCATAAGCCTTTCTTGACGAACAGCATTAAAAGGCTTTCTATTTCAAATCTATTGTGCGGCAGGAATGCCGCACCTCCTACAATTGCGAATTGGCATGCTAAGCATGCGGCCATGCGGATGAAGAAGCAATGATGGCTGGCCTTCATCATTCTTTGATTCGTGATGATTCTGACCGCTTTGCGGTCACTATATTCGTGAAATTCGCGAGATTCGTGTTCGCAAGAAAAAATCGATTATTGACTCCGTCGAACTTCAATTTCTTTAGTTCATAAGTAGAACAGCCTAATGACCGATTTGGGATAAAAGAGGAACAACTATCATCAACGAAAAAAGGAGGCAAAGCCTCCTTTCTTTCTTTTCCATCTGTGTGCTATTGACCACACTACCCTATTCCACGTGCTTCTTGTTGATCACAATGTGGAGAACCAAGCCGATAAGAATGAGCACAACGCTTCCCCATGTGTACCAATTGTAGTCAACCATGTCTTTCAGCACAAACGCACCAAGGATAAGGAGCAATGCACCGACGATAATCATTAATACGCCTAAATTTTTCATAAGATTATTATTTTTGTGTTTTTTTCATCCATTTTTCATTTCAATCTGCAAATTAAGCGATTTAATGGCAAAATACGAAATAAATCAAGCAAAAAAACACGTCGAAGCGCATTTTATTCGTTTTGAAAAATAAAATTGCACGAAAAATTGTGTGTTTAAAGAAAAAGCGCTAACTTTGCACCGCATTTTTTGCACGGTGCGGCTTGAATCCTGTCAAAAAGGGCAGCACACCGTTTTTCAAACATTATTATTAACAATAAAACCAATTATGAATCAGTACGAAACCGTTTTCATTTTAACTCCCGTTTTGTCTGACGTTCAGATGAAGGAAGCGGTAGACAAGTTCCGTGATCTTCTCACAGCCGCTGGCTCTGAGATCATCAACGAGGAAAACTGGGGTTTGAGGAAATTGGCTTATCCTATCGAGAAGAAGACAACCGGCTTCTACCAGTTGATCGAGTACAAGGCTGAGCCAGATGTGATTGCTAAGTTCGAATTGCAGATGCGCCGCGACGAGCGCGTTCTCCGCTACCTCACAGTGAAGCAGGAGAAGTATGCTATCGAGTATGCTGAAAAGCGTAGAAACCTTAAAAAACAAAAGGAGGAATAAACTATGGCAGAAGTATCAGAAATCAGATATTTGACTCCACCCTCAGTTGACGTCAAGAAAAAGAAGTATTGCCGCTTCAAGAAGAGCGGTATCAAGTATATCGACTACAAGGATCCCGAGTTCCTCAAGAAGTTCCTCAACGAACAGGGAAAGATCCTTCCTCGCCGCATCACAGGCACATCGCTCAAGTACCAGCGCCGTGTGGCACAGGCTGTCAAGAGAGCTCGCCATCTGGCACTGCTCCCATTTGTAACCGATTTGTTGAAATAATTTGATAAGGAGGAAATCAGAATATGAAAATCATATTGAAAAAAGATGTCCAGGGCTTAGGCTACAAGGACGATGTCCTCACAGTGAAGGACGGATACGGTCGTAACTATCTCCTCCCACAGGGATTGGCTGTTCTTGCCACAGAGCGCGCCCTCAAGTCGCTTGCTGAAGAACTCAAGCAGCGCGCACACAAGCTGGCCAAGATCAAGGCCGATGCTGAAGACAAAGCCGCTAAGTTCCAAGGTGTAAGCCTTACTATCCCCGTTAAAGTTTCTGAGACTGGCACCATTTACGGTTCAGTAGGTCCTGCTCAGATTGCAGAAGAACTGGTGAAGCTCGGTTTCGAGGTAGAGCCCAAGAACGTTGAGCTCAAGCCTGTCAAGGAACTTGGCAACTTCGTTGCTGTGCTCCGTTTCCACAAGGAAGTGGCTGCTGAGATTCCTTTCACTGTTGTTGGCGAGAAAGAAAAAGCTGAGGCTGCTGAAGCTCCCGCTGAGGCTCCCAAGGCTGAGGAAGCTCCAACTATGGAAGAGGAAATCGAAGACTACATCGAGTCCAAAACCGAAGAAGCTACTGAAGCATAAACAACTTCAAACGATACTTTCAAGTAAAGAACTGAAAAAGGCATCGCAGTCGCGATGCCTTTTTTTATTGTTCAATCCTTGGGCAACTGGTTGTATGTGCGTCTGCCAAGCACATGATATTGCCACAAAAGGAGAAAACGCCGCCTTTCAGGAACAACGTCCACCACCCTTCTCGTCTGAATCAATTCACGACGCTCCTTATACATACTCTTCATACGATGGAAACCACGCAATGCCTTCAATACGGCACGTGCATCACGGAAATGCCCCTTGAGTGCAAACTGCAAAGCAGCCAGCAGATCAAGCCAGAAACGGACACCCAGCACCCAAGCAAGCTCTTTGTCAGGAAGGTTCTTATAAAGCATCAACCTGTTGTTGCGGAAATTCAAGTAGGTCTTACGAGGATTCTCTTTGCTCAAGGTCGCACCGCCAAGATGATAGACTTTCGACGTAGGCACGCACACCACACCGTAGCCCATGCTACGCAGACGCCAACAGAAGTCAATCTCTTCCATGTGGGCGAAGAAGTCTGGATCAAGGCCACCAACCTCCCAAAAACAACGGGAACGCACCATCAAGGCCGCGCCTGTGGCCCACAACAACGAAACCACATCGTCGTACTGCCCTTCATCCTCTTCTATTCGGTCAAAGATCCTCCCACGGCAGAAAGGATAACCATACCTGTCGATATAGCCACCAGAGGCACCTGCGTACTCAAACAACTTGTCGTCGCGCAGACTCATCAGTTTGGGCTGGCAAGCACCTGCATCGGGATGGCTTTCCATATAAGAGACAAGTGGATCGAGCCAACCCTTATCGCGGATTTCGACATCTGAATTGAGCAAGACATAATACTCGGCATCGATGGACCTCAACGCACGGTTGTAGCCATCAGCAAAACCGTAATTGCGGTCGAGCTGGACGCGTCCCACGGTCGGGAAAGTATTGGCCACCATCTCCATCGACCCATCAGTCGAACCATTATCGGCCACATACACGCGCGCGCCAGGGGTCGCTTCCGTACACGACACCACACCCGGCAAATACTGGCGCATCATGTCGGCACCATTCCAGTTCAATATCACCACAGCCACTCTATCCATACACAATCTCTCCCTTCAACGATGTACCGTCAGCACTGAAACCAAGCAATCTCACATCCACGATCTCGTTGTCCAACAGTGGATGGTTCTCCACCTCAACCTTCACGTAGTTGTCTGTAAACCCATGCATGGGACGTCCATCCTGTGCATGCTCAAGCAAAACGGGTTTTACCTTATTTATATAACGGGAATAAAACGCATGGGTCTTTTGCTCCGACAAGGCCATCAGACGCTGACTGCGCTCATTCTTATGCTCCGGACTCACCACATGCGGGATTTCCAAAGCTTTTGTACCAGGACGCTCAGAATAACTGAATACATGAAGATGGGTCACATCGACTTGTTCCAGGAAACGGTAGGCGTCTTCAAAGAAAGCCTCTGTCTCGCCCCTGCAACCCACCATCACATCCACTCCGATGAAAGCGTCGGGTATCAGCTCTTTCACCCGCTCTATCTTGGAACGGAAAAAAGCCGTGTCATATTTGCGGTGCATCAGCCTGAGCACCTCATCGCTTCCACTCTGCAGCGGAATATGGAAATGGGGCATGAAAGCGCGTGAGACAGACACATAGCGTATGATATCGTCGGTCAGGAGATTGGGTTCAATCGACGAGATACGGTAACGGTGTATGCCTTCGACCTCGTCGAGCGCTTTCACAAGGTCGAGGAATGACTCACCTGTGCTACGACCGAAGTCTCCGATATTCACGCCAGTGATGACTATCTCCTTGCCGCCTCGTTGAGCCACATCACGCGCCTGCTCCACCAGAGAAGCAATGCTGCCATTACGGCTTCGGCCACGAGCATACGGAATCGTGCAGTAGGTGCAATAATAATTGCAGCCATCCTGAACTTTCAGAAAATAGCGTGTGCGGTTGCCACGTGAGCAAGATGGCACAAAACTCCGTATGTCCTTCGTCGCGACAGTCAACTTCGTCCCAAGGGCATCTCGTTCAGACATTTTTTCGGCAATCAAGTCAACAATGTCGCCTTTCTGTTCCGTACCCACCACCAACGACACTCCGTCGATAGCCAGTACCTCATCAGGACGCAACTGGGCATAGCAACCTGTCACAGCCACAAATGCTCCAGGATGTGCCTTCACCATCCTGCGAATAGCCTGACGACATTTCTGATCGGCCACACCCGTCACGGAGCAGGTATTGACCACACAGATATCAGCCACCTCACCATCGCTGACAGCAAGCACACCCTGGCGACTCAAAGCCTCACCTATCGATGAGGTCTCGGCGAAATTCAGCTTGCAGCCCAAAGTGAAATAAGCGGCCTTCTTACCTTGTAATATACTCGTATCAATCATTGTTCTCAAGTGCTGGAACTTCAACGAACTGTTCCGAATGCAAATTTACCGCTTTTTATGGCGAAACGACTCATCATCGTGCGAAAAAATAAATTTTTCATGCGGATTGGCAGTGTAAAAGCGAAAAAGGACATAGAAACAGAGGAAAAAGAAGTGTTGGCGCACACAGCGAAGGTTTTGCTTCTAAAACGAACGATTAAGTGTAATCCCTACAATCATGTAATCGCACACAAATGCCCCATTTTCTGCACACATAATAGTTCAGTGTGCACAAAAGAGGGCTGAAATGTGAAAAATGAGGCTATTTTGAAAAAAATCATTGTTTGCGAATACAACCTATTCAGAAAAGTAACTAATTTTGCATCGGTTTAAAAAGCAAATGATTGTTTAACGTTTTAAAGTTAAGAAAAAATGAAAAAGTTAGTATTTATGTTCGTAGCTGTAGTAGCAGTTTCTTTCGTATCTTGTGGTGACGCTCCTAAGAAGGTAGCTGAGACTGTTGACTCTGTTGCTGCTGAGGTTGTTGAGACTGTTGACTCTGTAGTTGACACTACTGCTGCTCAGGTTGACTCTACAGTTAACGCCGCTGCTGACTCTGTACAGGCTGCTCTCTAATCAGACGTACAAGCACAAGCGAAAGCACAACGAACTCTAACGAGGGAATTGGAACCTGCAAGACTTCTCAGAAGCCAAGCAGGTTTTTTTATGTCCCTACCCTGATGACTTTATTGGCCATTAGATCATATCTCAATCAAAAGGTTCTGGCAACCGACCAATCAGTTGCCAGAACCTTCTTTTGTTTTCTTCTATCGAGGAGCAGAGAGCGCTTAGGCTATCTCCACATCGTATTCACGCGCTAACTTGCGCAAATTGATCAGGGCATAGCGCATACGTCCCAAGGCTGTGTTGATACTCACATTGGTGATATCAGCGATTTCCTTGAAGCTCAAGTCCTTATAGTACCTCATGAGCACCACTTCACGCTGGTTGTCGGGAAGCATGGCCACCAAAGCCCGCAATTCGCGAAGCGTCTGCCGGTCAATCATTTCATGCTCCACATTTTCCTTCGAAGCCAAAGAGGGATCATTGAACAAGTCAACCTCCGTTTCATCGTTGGAAATGATATTCACTCCCTTGTTCGTACGGTAATAATCGAGCAAAGCGTTATGCGCAATTCTCATGATCCAAGAACTGAACTTACCGTTTTCTGCATATTTTCCTTGCTGAATGGCATAAATCACCTTCACAAAAGTGTCTTGGAAGATATCCTCTGCCAACTCCTGGTTTTTTACAGAATAAGCTATGTAACTAAAAACTTTACTTTCATAGCGTCTGATGATGACATCAAATGCTTCGTTATTGCCATTAACATACAAGTTCAACAGCTTGTCATCCGACAATTTGTTTAAATTTTCCATTAAGCTTAAAATATTGATTCAGCGTAATGTTTCTTCGATAGGCAATGGTTTTAGTGGTTAATAATCTGTATTCTTATTCCGTATGCCAAATGAGCCTTTTCGATAGCGATTGTCAAACCACTATTGGTCGAAAGGGTCAATCGACTTTGCAAAATTATATGATTTTACGATAAATCAGCAAATGAAAGACACTTTTTTTGTGCTATGAATGATTTTTTAACACATCCAGCACAATAAAGGCATCATTTTCGTATTTTCACTGAATTTTCATTCAAAGCACATGCCATCAACGGCTTTCAAGCCATTAAGGAAAGCCACTACATCCATACGTTTCTTACCTGCCTGCTGAAGTGTCAGGATGTCGAGCATGCCGTCGGAGAGCACCACACGGAGATAGCTGCGTCCATCTGTGAGAAGTGTACCCACACTCGCGGAGTTCTTATGCTCTAAGGGCAACTTACGGGTCTCGAAGATTTTCACCTCCACTTTCTTGTCACCAGCCAACAGAGTGGTCCAGGCGGCAGGATAGGGACTGAGGCCTCGTATGAAGTCATAGGCCTGCTTTGTGGTCAAGTGCCGCCAGTCAATCCGACATGTGTCGCGGAAAATCTTAGGAGCAGGACGCAGGACAGTGCCCTTCCCTGCCATCAGTTCCTGGGGGATGGTCCGAACGCTTCCATCGATAATGCTGTCCACAGTCTGAACCACCAAGTCGCCGCCAAGATTCATCAAGCGGTCGTGGACATCGCCCACATTGTCGGTATCGAGGATAGGAACGCGAACCTGCTGGATCACTTCCCCTGTGTCTATTTCATGCTTCAAGAAGAAAGTGGTGATGCCGGTCTCCGTCTCTCCATTGATGACTGCCCAGTTGATAGGGGCTGCGCCACGGTATTGGGGCAACAGGGAGGCATGGAGGTTGAAGGTGCCCAGAGGGGGCATTGCCCAAACCACCTCTGGCAGCATGCGGAAGGCAACGACAATCTGCAGATGGGCATCGAGCGAACGCAACGCTTCCAGAAACGCCTCATCCTTGAGCTTTTCCGGCTGGAGGACTGTCAGTCCGTGCTCTACAGCGTATTGCTTCACCGGACTGGGCTGAAGCACGCTTCCATGGCGGCCGACAGCCTTGTCGGGCATCGTCACTACACCCACTACATTGTAACCACCCTCAACAAGGGCTCGAAGGCTCTCCACAGCAAAATCAGGAGTGCCCATGAAGACGATCCTCAGATTATTCTTGTTCATATCAAATGATGTTTTAGTTTGGTCATGGCCTATGCGCTAATCAGAAGTGAAATTCACCAGCGTACGGCGGTAAGTGTTGAAGAGGCCCGAACGGGAAATGAAACCCTCATAAGAGCCGTCGTTACGAATGACGGGCAGGTTCCACTCATGGGTTTTCTCAAACTTACGCGTGACCACACCCATTGTGTCAGTCAAGACAATCACAGTTTTAGGAGGGGTCATGAATTTGGCCACGTTGTATTTATGATAAAGTTCTGGACGGAAGATGTACTGACGGACTGCATCCAACTTGAGCAGCCCCAGCAACTTGCCGCCTCGGTCCACCACAGGGAAGACATTTCGATGCGACTTACTGATGATCTGAACCAGTTGCCTGAGATCCATATCGGGATAAAGAGGGGTGAAATTGCGCTCTACGAGAGCGTTCATATTCATGAACGACAAGACGGCTTTGTCCTTGTCATGGGTGATCAGTTCCCCTTTCTTAGCCAGACGCATGGCGTAGATGCTGTGAGGCTCGAAAACCACAATCGTGAGATACGACACGACAGAGACAATCATGATCGGCACAAACAACTGATAGCCGCCCGTCAACTCGGCAATGAGGAAGATGCCTGTCAGCGGTGCGTGCATGATACCCGACATCAAACCTGCCATACCATAGAGAGCAAAGTTCTTAGTGGCAAGGTTCTCATTCATCACACCATAGCCATTCCACAAGCTGGCGAAGACGAAACCGGCGATGCATCCCAAAAACAGACTGGGAGCGAAGACACCACCACAGCCTCCACCTCCATTGGTGGAAGTGGTGGCGAAAACCTTGAACACCATCACCAGCATCAAATAGATGAGCAAGCTACGAGAATTGCTGTAGAACAGTGAATTGTGCATGATATTGGCGGCTGAGTCGTTGTTCAGCAACTGCGAAATCACGTCGTAGCCCTCACCATAAAGCACGGGGAAGAAGAAAATCAGCACACCCAGGACCGAAGAGCCCAGCACGAACTTATACAAACGGTTCTTTATGCCACCGAATATACCCTCAAACCAGTTCATCGCTCGAGTGAAATAGAGCGAAACAAGACCGCAGACCACACCCAGGAGGATGCAAGCGGGGATGACGTCGATAGAGAAAGGACGGTCGAGGGAGAAGGAAAACATCGACTCTGTGCCGTAAAAGGCATACGACACACAGGTTGACGTGACACAAGTTACCAGCAAGGGCAACAAGGAGGCCATGTTCAAATCGAGCATCAACACTTCAAGCACAAAAACCAGACCGGCTATGGGAGCCTTGAAGATACTGGCTACGGCACCCGCGGCACCACAGCCGACCAAGAGCATCATGGTATTGCCGCGAACGTGAAAACGACGACCCAGGTTACTGCCTATGGCACTGCCTGTCAAGACGATTGGAGCCTCGGCACCCACACTGCCACCAAAGCCAATGGTGATGCCGCTGGCCACAATACTCGACCACATGTTGTGGCCTTTGATACGGGCCTTACGGCGGGCGATGGCAAAGAGGATTTTCGTCACACCATGGCTGATGTCGTCGCGAACCACATATCGCACGACCAATGAAGTCAGCAGAATACCGACCGTAGGATAGACGAAATACAAAAAGTTGATGCTTTCAGGTGCGAACCGCTCTGTCAGGAGAATACGGATCTCACCCACAAGGTATTTTAAGAGGTAGCTGGCTAAGGCGGTGAGTACACCCACAACAAGGCTCAAGCCCAATACGACATTACGCTCGCTGGTCAACGAACGCAACCAGTCGGTGAATCGATTGAACAGCCGAAGATACCGGCGCAAGCCTTGAAGCGAAACCAACCTCATGTCTATAGTATATTTTAGTTGTTTCTATTCAACTCAACGCACAGGAACGGTTTTATTCCCTGATAATGGTGAACTCGCCGTTAGCGCTCATCTTGATGATGCTCGAAGGCTTGTGCTTCTCTTTGCCTTGACGACTGTACTTCACCACATAATCGACAGCATCCTTGATCTCATCAGAGATCTCACTGAAATTGCGGGGTGTGGGCTCGCCGCTGATATTGGCGCTTGTGGAAACAACTGGCTTCTGCATCCTGTAGCACAGTTCTTTGGAAAACTCCTCACGGGTCACACGCATCCCCACACTGCCATCCTCAGCCAGCAAATTGGGTGCCAGACCTGTGGCACCATCAAAGATGACGGTCAAGGGCTTGGTCGAGAGTTCTATCATGTCCCAGGTCACATCGGCCACATGGCGCACATAGCGCGAGAGACGCGCCTCGCTGTCCACCAGGCAAATCATGGCCTTGCTGTCGTCGCGACGCTTGATCTCGTATATTCTCTTCACAGCCTCGGCATTGGTGGCATCGCAGCCTATACCCCATACTGTATCAGTGGGATAAAGTATCACGCCTCCGGCTCGCATCACCTCTACGGCTTTCTTCACTTCGTCTTGTAGCATATCTTTTGTATTTTGGTTTTCAGAATAATAGGAATAATCGTTGTCATCTCAGAACTCGCTGGTGAAATGGAATCTGATGTGCTCGAAATCGTGCTGGGCCATCTGAAGGACGTAGCCGCTGTCGGCAAGAAAGACATCCCTGCCTTCCCTGTCCTTGGCCATGTACTGGTACTTGCGCTTCTTGAAGTTCTCAAGCTGTTCTTCATCATCACTCTCTATCCAGCAAGCTTTATAAAGATTGGCAGCCTCCCAGCGACAGGTGGCATTGTACTCGTTTTCCAGACGATATTGTATCACCTCGAACTGCAGCTGGCCTACCGTACCGATAATCTTGCGGTTGTTGAACTGATTGACAAACAACTGTGCCACACCTTCGTCCATCAACTGCTCTATACCCTTGTTGAGTTGCTTGGTCTTCATCGGGTCTGCATTCTCGATATATTTGAACATCTCAGGCGAGAAACTCGGCAAACCACGGAAATGCAACTGCTCGCCTTCGGTCAGTGTGTCGCCGATCTTGAAGATGCCATTGTCGGGCAGACCGATGATATCGCCTGGATAGGCTTCTTCTATCGTGCTCTTGCGCTGCGCCATGAACTGTGTGGGCGAAGAGAAACGCAATGTCTTGCCCTGGCGGACATGAAGATAAGGGGCATTGCGCTGGAACTTGCCGGAGCAGACCTTGCAGAAAGCTGTGCAAGAGCGATGGTTGGGGTCGATGTTGGCGGTGATCTTGAAGATGAAACCCGTGAACTTGGGCTCTTCTGGCTCCACCAGACGCTCCTCAGCCTTGGTGGGACGGGGAGAAGGGGCTATCTCCACAAAACAGTCGAGCAACTCCTGAACACCGAAGTTGTTGAGTGCCGATCCGAAGAATACGGGAGCCAACTCGCCTGCCAAGTAGTCGTCCACATTGAAGGGGGAATACACACCATCCACCAACTCCAAATCCTCGCGCAACTTGGAAGCATCGCTTTCCCCTACTCGGTCATCGAGTTCCTGGCTGTCGATATCCACTTCCACCTTCTCCGTCACAGTCTGCTTGCTCGGGGTGAAGAGATTGAGTTTCTGCTCATAGATGTTATAGACGCCCTTGAAACGCTGACCCTGGTTGATCGGCCAGCTCAACGGACGGACACTGATCTGGAGTTCTTCCTCGACCTCGTCGAGCAAATCGAAAGGATCACGACCCTCGCGGTCCATCTTATTGATAAACACAATGACGGGTGTCTTCCTCATGCGGCAGACGGTCATCAGCTTACGGGTCTGGGCCTCAACGCCTTTGGCGCTGTCGATCACGATAATCACACTGTCAACCGCAGTCAGCGTGCGGAAAGTGTCCTCAGCGAAGTCCTGGTGACCTGGAGTGTCGAGAATGTTCACCTTGTAGTCATGGTAGTCGAACTCCATCACCGAGGTGGAGACAGAGATACCACGCTGCTTTTCTATGTCCATCCAGTCAGAGGTGGCGGTCTTCTTGATCTTGTTGGATTTCACGGCACCAGCCACCTGAATCTGCCCACCAAACAAGAGCAGCTTCTCCGTAAGAGTGGTCTTACCCGCATCAGGGTGCGAGACGATGGCAAACGTACGTCTCCGTTGTATTTCGTTCATCTTTTTGGTCTAATTTGATGGTTCTGATTGTTCTTCAGATAACAGTTCATCCACACATTCCTTCAACGAATCCTCCCAATGGGGAATGCTGATGGCGTAGGTGGCTTTGATCTTGCTCTTGTCGAGAACAGAGAAATGCGGGCGAGTGGCAGGCGTGGGGTATTCCGACGTATGGATCGGACTCACCTTGCATGTCTCAATGCCGGCATGACGATGGATAGAAAGGGTGAAATCATACCATGAAGTCACACCTTCATTACTGAAATGATAGATGCCTGGCACAATGCCGTGGCGGATGATGGCTGAAATGGCGGTAGCAAGATCGCGGGCGTAGGTAGGAGTGCCCACTTGGTCGAACACCACATTCAGCGCCTCGCGCTCACGCCCCAGGCGCATCATCGTCTTCACGAAGTTGCCTCCAAAACGGGAGTACAGCCAGGCCGTACGGATAATCACGGCGTTGGAGCAGACCGACACGACAGCTTGCTCGCCCTCCAGTTTGGTACGTCCATAGACCGAGCAAGGACAAGTGGTTTCGTCCTCATGGTAAGGAGTATGGTTGGTGCCATCGAAAACGTAATCTGTACTCACATGGATCATCGCCCCGCCACGACGAGCTATCGATTTGGCCAAATAGCCAGGAGCCACACCGTTGAGCAGATGGCACAAAGACTCGTTGCTTTCTGCCTTATCCACATTCGTATAGGCTGCGCAGTTCACAATGCAGTCTATCGAATGGGCGTCCACGAAGGCATCTATTGCGCTTTCGTCGGTGATGTCAAGTTCTTCTACGTCGGTAAAGAAATAAGTGTAAGCACTGTTTTCTGCCAACTGGGATTGCAGTTGCATCTCATGTCCCAACTGCCCCTTACAACCTGTGATCAGTATGTTCTTTATCATATATTACAATCCGTTTTTACGTTCAGTCAAAATCCAGTTCACCATTCTTCTCTTTCTTGTAATATCCCGAAAGCAAGGCCATGAACTTCGACACTTCGGCCAAGGCCAGCTCCGTTCCTCCACTCACCTCCTTGCCCTGAAGATGAAGCAACATCAGACCGTAAAGGGCATCAAGGCAGGTTTCTATCTCACCTTTCTCCTCACCGCCGTTTTGCCGGTTCTTGGCACGCAGCTCCACGATGAATGGGAGGATATGGTAGTAGGCAGAGCTGTAGGTGGAGAACTTGGGCGTGCGAAGCAAGCGAAGGTGCAAGTCGGTCAACATGATCACGATGTTCTTGTTGATCTGAAGATGACCGTGCTTTTCCACTCCCTCTTCACGCATCATGCTGATCAGCTGCTCATACCAGCCTACAAGACGCTCCCTTGCCTCGTCATCCACTTCAAATTGCGACAGGTAGCCTGAAGTCAAGCGGTCGATGTCCAGACCGTTGGCACGGATGATATCCTCTACTTGCCACATGTAAAGCAGATATTCTACAATACTGCTCTCCTTGAGCTTTTCCGAAATGTACATATAGATTCTCTTACTCTTTTTACCTTAACAATCCTGGACAATGGCTAAAAGTCCATACCTAAAGACGGAAATTCAAGCCAACCTTTCAGGGAATACAACAAAATGATAATCGACACCACGATGACGATGGTGCCTATCACACGGTTGATGACCCACAAACCACGTTCCTCGAAACGGTTGCGGACCTTATCGACGAGATAAGTCAGGCAGAACCACCAGGCTATCGCACCGCAGACCAGAGCCACATACCCCATCACCTGATGCAAGGGACGACCAGGAACAATGAAAATGAACTGGCCGAAAAGAGCGATGAACAGGAAAATGATGGCAGGATTGCTCACCGTGACGATAAAGCCCGTGATGAAATTATGGATCAGGGATCCCCTGTTATGAGAGACATGGCGTATTTCTTTCACAGGGTTGGAGTTGAATGTGAAGATTCCGAAAACCAGCAACAACGCGCTACCAACCATTTTCACCCAGAACAAGACCTGGGGGTTCTCAATAAAATCCATCACGAACGACATGCCATAACCCGTGATCAAAGCGTAGATGACGTCGCTCAAGGACGCACCCAACCCTGTGGCCAGTCCATATTCACGACCTTTGTTCATCGTTCGCTGCACACATAGCACGCCCGTGGGACCCATCGGGGCTGAAACCACTATTCCGATAATGAATCCCTTGACAATCATCTCCAACACACTTATCGTCTGTTGCCAAGGTATAAAAGTTATATGTTGCACGATATTCGTCTCCAAATTTTGAATGTTAGAATGCCGATTTACTATTAAGTGAGTGGAGAAAGGCTATTCAGGGTTTTGCTGATCCTCACTATGATAGGTTTTTGGGCGCTGTCGCATTCAAGCACATCTATCAACCCCTCATTATCCAGCAGTTCGATAATACGCTGCAAGTTCTCAGTATGCATGAGGCCTGCGTTGTCCAATAGATCTGCCACTCTCACCTTCTTCTTGCCTTGTAGATAGTTGAGCAAAACGATGGCGTCTGCTTGTTCGTCACTCATCTTATCAACGTCCTTGTTGAACTTGTTTTTCAGGACCAAAGCCATATCGACATAGGCACCCTTGTCGAGAATCTTTTGGAATTCCATCCACCATCTTTTATGACCGAGATGTGTCTTCAAGCTGAAATGCCTGAGACGCTCAGACAATTGGGTCTTATGCTTCTCGTGATAACTCAGGAAGAAATAGGTGCCCCATATAAGGATGACTGCAGCAAGGATGGTGCAGATCAGCTGCATCTCTTGCGACAATTCCATCTTGTAGGAGAGGTACCACACACCCACGACCATCAAGTCGATGCACATCTCGCAGAGTGCGGTCACTGAATGGCTTACGCCAATAGCGATGAATTTATGGTGCAAATGGTTTTTGTCGGCCTTAAAAGGCGAACCTCCCTTCATCATTCGCTCTACCATGACCCGCAAGGTGTCCATCACAGGAACGCTGGAAACAGCCAGAAGCATGGCGGGAAGGCACATGCGCTCAAGCTTGGGAGCACTGTGGTTCAGACCTCCCACAATGCCTTCTGTAGATAATGTCTTGATCAAACACCACGACACAATCAGACCCATCACCATGGTTCCTGCATCTCCGATGAACATGCGGCTATGCTTTCCAAACACATTGTGAAACAAGAAGGGCAGCAATGCGGCTGCATAACAGTAAGCCAGGGCGGCATCGGTCCAGCCATTGCGCTTGAGGAAGAAGGTGCCCATGAGCAACGACACCACAATACACAATCCTGAGGACAGGCCATTGACCCCATCGACCATATTGAAAGCATTGATGATGCCAACACCGGCAAAAACGGTCAAAGGAATGCCTATCCACCAAGAAAAATCGTTGATGCCGAAAAGACCGTGAAGCGAATCCACGCACATGCCTGAACCATAGCACAGACCGAGCATCACTACAACTTCAATCATCAGCCTGTTGAGCGGCGAAAGCCCGATGGTGTCGTCGATAGCTCCAATATAGAGTACAACAGAAGCGCCCAAGACGACGGGCATCAACACACCACGCAAATTGCTCCAGGGTTTACTGGTTTGCAAAGCACTTTCTATTGTGAATCCAGACATGTCGAAAAGCGCTTCTGCGCAGAGAAGTCCTAATAGCAATCCGAAAAACACAGCAAGACCACCTAATACAGGTACAGGATAATGCTGCAGTTTGCGAGCATTGGGAGTATCCACCAAACCCTTTAATTTGGCAATTTTCAGAATCTTCATGAATACCCAATGAACAGCAAACATCGACACTGCCGCTGATATCAATAAAACCAGGCGGAGATTCATAATTTCTTTTTCTATCTATCTGTTAATAATACAAAGAATTTTGGCTGTCAATCACCAAGTGAATCCAACCAATCCTCATAAAGTGCTACCGGCTTGTCTCGGCCACACCTACCCATATCATCAATTACGACACGTCAACACTACAGGTACACAAAGCAACTATGCTTCAAGCACTTAAAGTTGAATCGTTCGTTCAGACTGATTAAATTGTCTTTATGTAGAGTGCAAAAATAATGAATTTTATTGAGAATATGAAATGAATCTACAAAAAAGTGGGGATTTCACTCTCCTTTTTCCGCACCTGTGGTTGAAGGAGCTGGCAAGGGAGAAGTAGAAACGTCCTTTTTGTCTTTTCCATCTGATGCAGCCGCTTTCTTCTGTGGGTCCTCACCAAGTACATAGCGCTTGTAGTAAGAAACGATAAGGGTGGTGAGAGGAAGGGCTATGATCAGTCCGACCATACCCAAAAGACTACCCCAGACTGAGAGAGAGAGCAGGATGACGGCTGCATTCAAGCCCGTGACATTGCCCATGACTTTAGGCGTGATGATGGCGTCTTGGATCAACTGGACGATAGCAAAGACGGCAAGGGCGGAAAGCAGGATGAGCCAAAAGTTGCCTCCCGTATCGAATGCCTTGAGAAGCGACAGGAAAATGGTGGGTATGAATCCTATCGTCTGCATATAGGGCACTAAGTTGAGGAAGCCTACGAATAGCCCAAGCGGAATGGCCATGGGGAAGTCGATGATGAGAAAACCGATGGAGAAGAGTATTCCCACACAAAGCGCAATAATGCTCTGGCCACGGAAATAGCCGTTCATGCCCACTTTCACATCGGTCAGAAGACCATCGACAAATGAACGGTATTTCTTCGGAAACATCTTGATCATACCCTTCGACATCTGCTCATAATCGATAAGTATGAATACCATATACAGAATGGCGATGAACGATGCGATAATACCTATAAGGACACTGAGGGAGGAGGAGACAATGCCCACAACCTTAGGCAGACCCTTCTCCACAATCGACGACACCTCGTCCACACTCATGGCTCCGATGATGCGTTCGATGTTGACATGCTCATTCACCCAATCAACAACCATGGCTGGAAAAGAATTGGTATGGGCTTGCGACTCAAAATATGCGGTGACCAAGCCTTTCACCCTGTCGATCTCGGCGGCAGCGGGGGGAACGATGATGATGTAGAACAGCCAGAGGACGAGGCCTATCGCGATCAAAGTGACGATAATGCTCAGGACCCTGCTCTTAAGCTTGCATTTGTATTGGAAGAAGCACACGATGGGATACAACAGGTAGGCCAGGAACCATGCCACAAAGAAAGGCATGAGCACACTGCTCAGCCTGCGCATAAGCAGGTACAAAAGAATAAAAACGCCTGCAACGGTGGCGTAGCGTATGAACTTGTCAAATGTGATTTTTTCTTGAAAAGGAACCATGATGATGAAAGTTTTTATTGTTTATGGTGCGAAAGTAAAGCAAAATTATCAAAAAATATATTAATTGAGGCGATATTATTATTTTTATTGATAATTTTGCTATCTATTGTCACGTTATACTATAGAAAAAGGCGCAACATACTACAATAAGAAATGGGTAAATTGTATGTGATTCCAACTCCTGTGGGCAACCTCGAGGACATGACCTACAGGGCAGTAAGGCTACTTGGCGAAGTGGACCTGATTTTGGCGGAGGACACACGGACCTCGAGTGTGCTTCTTCAGCATTATGGCATTCGCAAAGCCATTCAATCCCACCACAAGTTCAACGAGCACCAGACTGCGGCGAATGTAGTGGACAAGCTGAAAGCCGGAATGAACATCGCGCTCATCAGCGATGCGGGAACACCTGCTATCAGCGACCCAGGGTTCCTGCTGGTGAGAGAATGCGTGAAGGAAGATATTGAAGTGGAGTGCCTCCCAGGAGCCACAGCTTTCGTTCCTGCACTCGTGGACTCTGGACTGCCCAATGAGAAATTCTGCTTCGAAGGATTCCTGCCACAGAAGAAAGGACGACAGACTCGTTTGGAAGAGCTGCGTTCGGAACAGCGCACCATGGTCTTCTATGAATCTCCTTATCGGGTACTGAAGACTTTGGAGCAATTTGCAGAGGTGTTTGGCGCTGAACGACGGGTGTGCGCGAGCAGGGAGATATCCAAAGTCCACGAGCAACACGTTCGAGGCACCATAGCAGAAGTCATCGCGCACTTCAAGGAACATGAGCCTAAGGGCGAATTTGTCATCGTGCTTGAGGGCAATACCTCCGAAGCAAAACCTGCCAGAGAGAAAAACGCCTCCAAAAACAAGTACAAATCACAGGGTCATCAGAACGATGACGTCCCACAAGAAACAGAGTAAAACAACTAAAAAGTAAAGATATGAAAAAAATGTTTTTAGCCGCCATGTGTTTGGTGATGATTGTTTCATGCGACCAAACTGGCAATCAAAAGCAGAACGACTCGCAAAACGAAATCGATTCTCTGCAGACCATCATCAACCAAAAGAATGATGAGGTGAACAGCTTGATGAACACATTCACTCAGATTCAAGATGGGTTCAATCAAATCAACGAGGCAGAAGGGCGCATCAACATGCTCAAGAACAACAGCGAGAACAACAATGCCGCCGACGTGATCAAGGAGAATCTGGAGTTCATCCAGACCACCATGGCTGAGAACAAGCGATTGATAGAAGAACTTCAGGCCAAGGCTAAAGAGAGCAGCATCGTCTCGACAAAACTGAAGGAGGCCATCCAAAAACTGACACAACAGCTGGAGGACAAAAACAAGGAAATTGAGAATCTCCAAGCTCAACTGGCCGAGAAAGACATCGAGATCAACAACTTAGGAGCTACAGTGACAAACCTGACGGAGGAGAACAACGAAGTGAAGGCAAGCAACGAAAGCTACAAGAAACTCACCGACAACCAAGACGCACAACTCAACACCGCTTGGTTTGTCTATGGAACATCCAAAGAATTGAAAGAGCATAAAATCCTGGTCAAAGGAGATGTGCTTGAGAACGAGGATTTCGACAAGGATTACTTCACAAAAATTGACATCCGAAAGACTACGTCTATTCCTTTGGGCTCGAAATATGCGAAGATGTACACCACTCACCCTGCTGGCAGTTACTCGCTGCTGAAAGACTCCAATGGCGAATACACATTGAGAATCAGCGATCCCGCCAAATTCTGGAGTGTTTCGAAATATCTGGTCATCAGAGTGAAATAGACGGTATCTCAACTACCACACGAAAAGCCTATGAAAGCAAAAGTATTATTATCAGTGGTTTTGGCGCTTGCTGCCATCTTGTCGGCCAACGGACAGAAGAAGGACTATTGGTCGCCTACCGGCAACTGGCCATTCCTGAATAAGAAATTCATGGTGGCTACTGTGGTGAGTGGGTTCGTCACACCCAAGAAGACAGTGGTGCCCTGCAACATACACGTGGGCAACCAGACATTGTGGTACGCTGACAAAGACACTTTGATGGAGGCTTTGCCTGGTTCTATCCTGCGTGTGGAGTTTTCCGACAGCAGCGTTTATGTACCTGTTCCGGGAAACAAGTTCGGAAAGATTGTGCATGAAGATGAAACGGGCAGGATCATCAACGTCAAGGAAGTGGATTATGTGAAGCTCAAAGAAGGTGCTAAAGGACGGAACCTCAACGCTTTCACACTTGACGGAAACGGCATCTTCCCATCCATCACCATCGACATGATCAATTCCTACGACACCAATCCTGACGACCAGCCATTGCCACTGCACAATGTGTATTATTTCCTGATCGATAAACAGTTGTTCAAGGTCACAGAAAAAAACATCTTGAGCCGCCTGCCAAAGGAAAGGAAAAAGGAGTTCCGCCCATTCCTTCGTTCGGCTGAGATTATCATGGAGAATGAGAGCAGCATCCTGAAGATATGGAATGAGTTTTTCGCCAAATAGGATTTGCTGAGCCTATTCCAATAAAGGAGGGGAAGTCGAGAACGGCTTCCCCTCCTTTATTGGATATACAGAGCAGAGAAGCAGGAAGCTTCTCTGCTTGAGGTTCTGTGTGAGATTACTTCAGCTTGGTGTAACCATACTTAGAAACGCCACCCAGTTCTTCCTCGATGCGGATGAGCTGGTTGTACTTGGCCATACGGTCGGTGCGGCTCATAGAACCAGTCTTGATCTGACCTGAGTTGGTAGCCACAGCGATGTCGGCGATTGTAGCGTCCTCAGTCTCGCCAGAACGGTGAGAAGTCACAGTTGTGTAGCCGTGACGGTGAGCCATCTCGATAGCCTCAAGAGTCTCAGTCAGAGAACCAATCTGATTCACCTTGATGAGGATAGAGTTGGCTGCGCCCATCTCGATACCCTTCTTCAGGAACTTGGTGTTGGTCACGAACAGGTCGTCACCTACGAGCTGGCACTTGTTGCCTACCTTAGCGGTGAGCTTCACCCAGTTCTCCCAGTCGTTCTCATCCAGACCGTCCTCGATAGAGTCGATAGGATAAGTGTCGATGAGGTGCTCAAGGAAAGCGATCTGCTCCTCGGCAGAGAGTTTCTTGCCGTTAGGATCCTTCTGCTTGCCGTTCTTGAGCTGCTTGTAGTCGTAGTACCACTTGCCATCTTCCTGAACAGCGAACTCAGAAGCAGCGCAGTCCATAGCAATCTTCACGTCCTTGCCTGGCTGGTAGCCTGCAGCCTTGATGGCATCGCAGATGATAGTCAGAGCGTCCTCAATACCGTCGAGAGCAGGAGCGAAACCACCCTCATCACCTACTGCAGTGGAGAGGCCACGCTTCTTGAGCAACTTGGCGAGATTGTGGAACACCTCAGCACCCATGCGGATAGACTCCTTGATGCTGGTGGCACCAACAGGACGGATCATGAACTCCTGGAATGCGATAGGAGCGTCGGAGTGAGCACCACCGTTGATGATGTTCATCATTGGAACTGGAAGAGTGTAAGTGTTGCAACCACCGATGTAGCGGTAGAGAGGCAGACCGAGTGCGTTGGCAGCGGCTTTGGCAGCGGCGAGAGAAACACCAAGGATGGCGTTGGCACCGAGCTTGCTCTTAGTGGGAGTGCCATCGAGAGCGATCATCTTGTAGTCGAGGGCGCGCTGATCGAGCACACAATCACCCTTGAGTGCGGGAGCGATGATGGTGTTGACATTCTCAACAGCCTTCAAAACGCCTTTGCCCAGGTAGCGGTTCTTGTCGCCATCGCGGAGTTCAAGAGCCTCGTTCTCACCTGTAGAAGCACCAGATGGCACAGCTGCACGACCGAGAACACCATTTTCCAAAACCACATCTACTTCAACTGTAGGGTTACCACGTGAATCAAGAATCTCACGAGCAACAATTTTCTCAATTTTCATTTTTCTTGAATGTTTTTTTTGTGAGTTTATAGAGTTAATTCTTTGGTTATTAACTGTATGTCGAATTGTGAATATGGACTATCACTCTTCCATCGGCAAAACGACATGCAAAATTAGTAAAAATCTTTGTTTATCATGCACAGAATCGCCAAAAAACGACATCCGAGCCTTTAATCGTTCTTGATTTCCCATCCCAAAGCACTGGCACCAAGCACGGCAGCGTTGCTGCTCATGAGCCCTGAAACGAGGAACTGTGCCTTGTTGCGGAAGATGGGCAACACGGATTCATTATAGGCCTTTCGGATGGGCTCCATGATGAGATCGCCTGCCTTGGTCAGGCCACCGAAGAAGATGAAAGCCTCGGGGCTTGAGAAAGCGGCAAAGTCGGCGCATGCCTCTCCCAGCATCTTTCCTGTGAACTCGAAGATTTCCTTGGCCACCTCATCGCCTTTCCCTGCTGCGATCGACACGTCGAGCGAGGTGATTTTCTCTGGATCCAAGTCGCGGAGCAATGAAGGCTTGTCGGTCGTGGACAGGATTTCACGAGCGGTCCTTGCCACACCTGTAGCAGAGCAGTAGGTCTCAAGGCAGCCCTTCCTTCCGCAACCGCACAGACGGCCCTTGTCACCTCTCACCATGATGACATGGCCCAGCTCACCTGCGAATCCGTCGGAACCATACACCAGCTGGCCGTTGATGACTATACCGCTTCCCACACCCGTTCCAAGGGTAATGACAATAAAGTTCTTCATGCCACGAGCCACTCCGTAGGTCATCTCTCCAATGGCGGCTGCGTTGGCATCGTTGGTGACTGCCACGGGTATGCCCAGTTTCTCGCGGAAAAGGTCTGCCAGATGTACCACGCCTTTCCAAGGCAGGTTGGGGGCAAACTCTATGGTGCCTTTGTAGTAGTTGCCATTAGGGGCGCCAATGCCTATGCCGTTGATTTTGTCAAAGCCTCCAACTCCTTCAATCAAGGGTTTGAGACTGGCGCAACTTGCATCCACAAACTCATCTATGGTTGCATATTCCTGAGTACGGATAGAATTGTCAGATACGACTTCTCCTCGTGCGTTGACGATTCCGAAAACTGTGTTGGTACCTCCAAGGTCCACACCGATCACATAAGGTTTGATTTGATCCATAATATTCTTATAAAGTTATTCAGGTAGCGGTATGAAAGAGAGCCTCATCTATCGTTTGGGAGACATCTTCCACACTTAAGTGCAAAAATAATCTTTTCCTTTGAGAAAACATAAAAAAAGGTGTTTTTTTTCATTTCAGAAGACGAAAAAAACAGAAAAAGGAGCCAAAGAGGCTGCATTGAGACTTTTAGCCATGGAGTTTGATGGTTATTCAGGAAGACAAGTGCCGAAAAGTCGCTTTTCTCTCCAATTTATCCTAATTTGTGGGTAAAAACACAAAAGAATGGTTGAGGATAGCTGAAAATAGGTAAAAAGATGCTACTTTTGTAGAAAAATACAGAATTATTCAAACACCTTCAATGGCAAATACAATTGACTTCAATCAAATCACAGTAATCAATCCGCGTACCGAGGATTACTGTATAGCAGGTTTCGTGGTCCGACTTGTGATGAACAGGGATTCACACCTTTGGGAAGAACTGAATCAATATGCACCCTTTGCAATGAGTCCCGACCCTGACCGCAAGACGTTGATCACCATGTCTGTAGTGGACAAAGACAACTGGTACAAAGGCGAAGTATATGAGGAGGAATATCGGCAAGATGAGGATTTCCTGGAAATCGGCGCCGGACATATAGATGGCTACAGGTGCTACATGTTCATTTCCTTCGGACGCGTGGCTTGCAGAACGATTGTCAACAGCGACTACAGCCATGCAATGGTACTGCTGACCAACAATGAACTTTACGGACTGAACAATGCAATGATGCTGACCTATGCCTTTGCCACTGCAAGGAAGCAGACCGTACTGTTCCACTCATCTGTCACAGTATTGGACGATTACGCCTACATGTTCCTCGGAAAGAGCGGAACGGGCAAGAGCACACACAGCAGCCTGTGGCTGAAGAACTTTCCCGAGGCACATCTGCTCAACGACGACAACCCCGTGATGCGCGTGGAGGATGGAGTGGGATATATCTACGGGTCTCCATGGAGCGGAAAGACACCCTGCTACCGCAACCTGCGCTACCCCATAGGAGCACTGGTACAACTGAAACAGGCGCCATACAATCATATCCAACGCCTGGCGCCTATCAAGGCGTATTCTTATCTCCTGCCATCTGTATCGGGTATGCGCTGGGAGAAAAGTCTTTCTGACGGTATCCACGAGACCGAGAACTGGATTGTCTCCAACCTTCCTTTCTATTTACTGGAATGCCTTCCTGATGACGCTGCCGCACACTTGAGCCACAATGAAATCAGCGTCAAAAAGGACTAAAAACTTGGGAAGATGGTCAGACGAACAGTCGCTAACGACATATTGATTGCCGATATTGACCGCTTCTTGAAAGAAGGCAGAGAGGTGGTTTTCCTGGTGAAAGGCTACAGCATGCTGCCCTTCATTACGGGATGGGCTGAAAGTGTGGAACTTCATCGCTTGGACCGCAACCCCCAACGAGGCGACATCGTGTTGGCAAAAGTCGAGACAGGACATCATGTACTTCACCGCATCATCAGTGTCGATGCTGATGGCGGAATCACATTGATGGGGGATGGCAACAACCAAGGGGTGGAGCACTGCAAGACGGAGGATATCGTCGGCATCGCCGTGTATGCCATCGACTACAAGGGGAAGAAGCGTTATCTCTACACCACAGGACGGAAATTCGCCTCAAGCCTTTGGTGGAAACTCCTGCCCTTTCGCCGCTATCTGTTAGCCATTTATCGCAGGACCGTGATGAAGCACGACCTGCACAAGGCAGGGGTGAAGACGAAAGGATGGAAAGTAGTGGAATGACGAATGTTTCTAACGATGAACAAAACCACACGACGAGGACTAAACATTACTACTAAAAAATTATAATACGTAAAACCAACATGAGACAAAAAAAAGGATTTGTGATGCGCAATGTTTGCGGCGACAATGTCATTGTAGGCGAAGGACTCGAACAAATCAACTTCAACAAGCTACTCACACTGAACGACACGGCGGCATTCCTTTGGGAAGAGACCGGCAAGGGTGACTTCACTGTCGAGACTCTTGTCCAGGCACTGACCGAAAACTACGAAGTGGATGCCGAGACTGCCCAGCACGACGTCAAGCAAATGGTAGGACAATGGCTCGACCTGGGACTGATCGAGGAATAATCCATTAAAGATTGATTTCACCTTTCTGAAGCGATAGATGATGACCGCAATACTCAAGTACACAAAATGGCTATGGCGGAATATGCATGGTGTCCGTTTGAACGACGCCATGCGTATTGCCATAGGAATGTTCAGGGTGTTGCTGGGGCTCTTTTTCATCTACATGAGCAAGCACTTCATAGATGTGACTACCATCAATGGATCGACTGAGGATATTGCATGGGAAGTGGCACTGCTTGCTTTGCTGAGTCTGGTGAATATCGGTATAGGGCAAGTGCAGTTTTATCTGCAAGTAAACGGCTCGGCTTTCCTCAACAACAGCATACGGCTTCGAATCTTCTCGCATTTGTTTGAACGCAAGATGTACGAAGCCAAAGACATGCACACTGGCGACCTTACTTCACGACTGGGAACAGATGTGAGTGTGGTTGCTGATGCCATCATCACACAGATACCGGGGTTCTTTATCACTCTCTTCCAGTTGATCGCAGCCTTCTATTTCATGACGCGTCTCGACCCTCATCTGGCGTGGATACTCGTGCTGCTCACGCCGATAGTGATGGGGGCTGGCAAATTCCTGTCTTCCCGACTCAGACGCATGACCAAAGACATACGGGAACAGGACAGCCGCATTCAAGCGCTGCTGCAGGAAGGATTGCTACACAACGCCTTGCTCAAGTCGCTGGAGTCGGGAAGCCTCATCATCGGCAACCTCT
This sequence comes from uncultured Bacteroides sp., assembly GCA_946628545.1. Classification (GTDB taxonomy): domain Bacteria; phylum Bacteroidota; class Bacteroidia; order Bacteroidales; family Bacteroidaceae; genus RUG11857. The sequence goes on from CAMOWU010000024.1 coordinate 24,799, forward strand.
CCGGCATGCAAACGGATCTGATTGAGAAAATCAGGAACAGAGCTAAATTCACCATGTTCACGCGATCGCTGATCTCCGTGTGTTTCAGTATGGGATATCTGATCGCTTTTGTCTGGGGAGGCATGCAACTCAGATCGGGAGCTATCACCTTTGGTGTGATGACTTCCTTCCTGCAGCTGGTGGGACAAATCCAACGACCCATCATCGACCTGATAGGAATCATACCCTCTTTCATCCATGCCACAACTTCCATTGACCGACTTGAGGAACTTGAGGGGTTACCCACAGAGGAACAGAAGGAGCCACTCAAGCTGAAGGGACAGTTAGGAGTGAGAGTGGACAATGTGGATTTCAAGTATGTGAAAGGTGATGAAACGATACTGAAGAATTTCAGCCACGATTTCCGACCTGGCAGCCACACAGCGATCGTAGGACGTACTGGCGTCGGAAAGACCACGCTCTTCCGTCTTCTCCTCGCTCTTGTCAGTCCAGACAAAGGAAGGCTGACTATTTACAATGATGAGGATGAACATCTTATTGATGTCTCGACCCGTATCAACTTTGTATTCGTTCCTCAGGGCAACACACTGCTCAGCGGAACAATTCGGGAGAACTTGTTGCTGGCCAATGCTTACGCCACAGAAGAGGAAATGCTTGACGCACTTCACACTGCCGTCGCCGACTTCGTCCTGGAACTGCCTGAGGGACTGGACACGAGATGTGGGGAGCGGGGCAAAGGACTGAGTGAAGGACAAGCGCAACGCATAGCGATAGCGCGAGGACTGCTCAGACCAGGCAGTATCTTGCTGCTCGACGAAATCAGTTCGTCGCTCGACATGAACACCGAGAAAGAGATGTTCGAACGCTTGTTCCGCAATTATCCAGACAAAACGATGATTTTCATCACACACAGAGAAAAGGTGGGCGAGCTATGCGACAGCAGCCTTCGCATCGAACACGACTGACAAACGATTGATCTTACGCCTATTTTTCCACATCATTCTATATGAACAAACTGATTACATTAGCATTGATTATGCTCAGCACATTCAGCTCAGCCTCAGCCCAACAGGTCATCGACATCGACCTTTGGACCAGTGGACTACCCAACAGCAATGGCATCGACAAGACCGAACCCTACGATGATGCCAAGCGAAATTTCAAACCCTCTATCCGAGTCTTCCTGCCTGAAGCTGACAAAGCCACCGGAGCAGCAGTAGTGGCATGCCCTGGAGGTGGATACGACCATCTCGCACTCGAACATGAAGGCTACGACTGGAGCAATTTCTTCAACGAACGTGGAATTGCCTATGCTGTGCTGAAATACAGAATGCCACACGGAAACAAGGAGGTGCCTATCAGCGATGCCAACGAGGCACTCAACGTGGTACGTCAACATGCGCAGTCGTGGAACATCGACCCACAGAAAGTGGGTATCATGGGATCTTCGGCAGGAGGCCACCTTGCCACAACCATAGCCACACACAGCCAACACGACACAGCACCTAATTTCCAGATACTGTTCTATCCCGTGGTGACTTTCAACCTGCAATACACGCACAAAGGTTCGCGCTACAACCTTATCGGAAAAGACGCTGATGAAGAACAAGCCGACCTTTACAGCAATGAAAAGCAAGTCAATGACAACACACCACCAGCCATCATACTCCTTTCTGACGACGATGGCGCTGTTCCATCCTATAATGGTGTCAACTACTACTTGGCATTGAAAGACAAAGGAATACCTGCAAGCCTGCATGTCTATCCGTCAGGAGGACATGGATGGGGATTTAGGTCAACATTCAGATTCCATGAAGAAATGCTCGCTGATCTTGACGCATGGCTCAAAGCCATGAAACTGGGAGATTAGATTTTTCTTCATTCTGTATCGAAAACTTCGATAATTGTATGTAAATTTGCATAAACAAGTAAAAACAACAACTAACTTTAACACACATTTATGAAAAGATTGACGACAACATTATCCGCGATGGCCTTGGCACTGGGGGTATGCGCACAGGGACATCAGTTCGACATCAACACGAGTAAAGTGGGTGCGCCAGTGCAACCTACCATGTATGGAATCTTCTTCGAAGACATCAACTATGCTGCCGACGGAGGTCTCTACGGCGAGCTGGTGAAGAACCGCTCGTTTGAGTTCCCCGACCACTACATGGGCTGGAACATCTATGGCAACATCAAGCTCCTCAACGACGGACCTTTCGACAAGAATCCTCACTACGTACGCCTCGGCTATTCTGGCCACAGCGACAAGTTCTCAGGACTGGAGAACGAGGGATACTTCGGCATAGGATATGAAAGGGATGCGGAATACCGCTTCTCTGTTTGGGCACGTGTGCCAGAAGGAGGCGAGGCCAACGTCAGAGTGATGCTTTGCGATCCCGCTACCATGGGCGAACGTCAGCAGTTTGCCGAACAAACAGTAAAAGTCACTTCTAAGGAGTGGAAGAAATACCAAGTGGTGCTGAAAGCCAACAAAACCGTCAACAAGGGTTCTCTCCGACTGATGCTCGCCCGCAACAGCGCTGTGGTTGACTTGGAGCATATAAGCCTCTTCCCCGTCGATACTTGGAAAGGACGTGAGAACGGTATGCGCAAAGACCTGGCTCAGGCTCTTGCCGACCTTCATCCAGGTGTGTTCCGATTCCCAGGTGGATGTATTGTGGAAGGTACTGACCTCGACACTCGCTACCAATGGAAGAACTCTGTAGGCCCAGTTGAAAACCGTCCGCTCAATGAGAACCGCTGGCATTACACGTTCGACTACCGCTTCTTCCCCGACTATTTCCAGAGCTATGGACTGGGATTCTTCGAGTATTTCCAGCTTTGCGAGGACTTTGGGTCTGAAGCTTTGCCCGTAGTCAGCGTCGGACTCTCCTGCGAGTTCCAAAACGGCGCCGAAATGAGCCCTGCACACGTACCTCTCGACCAACTCCAACCTTACATCGACGACGTCATCGACCTCATTGAGTTCGCTAATGGCGATCCTGCCAAGAACAAGTGGGCAAAACTGCGCGCCGACATGGGACATCCAGAGGCTTTCGGACTGAAATATGTGGCTATCGGCAATGAGCAGTGGGGAGAGATCTATCCCGAGCATCTCCAGCCTTTTCTCGATCAAGTACGCAAGGTGCATCCCGAAATCAAGATCATCGGTACTTCAGGACCTGACTCTGAAGGCAAGCAGTTTGATTATCTCTGGCCTGAAATGAAGAGAATGAAAGCTGATTTGGTTGACGAGCACTTCTACCGTCCTGAATCATGGTTCCTGGCACAGGGCAATCGCTACGACAACTATGACCGCAAGGGACCGAAAGTGTTTGCCGGTGAGTATGCCTGCCATGGCAGGGGCAAGAAGTGGAACCACTTCGAGGCTGCACTGCTCGAGGCTGCTTTCATGACGGGTATGGAGCGCAATGCCGACATCGTACACATGGCTACCTACGCACCGCTCTTCGCACACATTGAAGGTTGGCAGTGGAGACCCGACATGATCTGGTTCGACAACTTGCGCTCAATGCGCTCATGCTCCTACTACGTGCAACAGATGTTCTCACTCAACAAGGGATCAAATGTCATTCCTTTGACCATGAACAAGAAACCTGTGGCTGGCAACGCCGACCAGGATGGTCTCTTCGCCAGCGCCGTGGTGGAGAAAGCAACCGGAGAAGTGATCGTGAAGGTTGTGAACACCAGCGACAAGGCACAGGAAGTGACACTGAACCTCAAGGGACTGAAGGCCAAGAACACTTACGAAGGCACCCTGACCTCATACTCTGCCGACAACATGGACGGAGAGAACACACTTGACCAACCCACCAAGTATGTGCCAAAGACAAACAGCATAAAGGTGGAAGGCAACACCTACACCACATCGGTGCCTGCCAAGACTTTCTATATGTTCAAAATCAAGAAGTAAGGACAATACCTTATCTTATATACAGCACGGGATGCAGCCAAGCTGCATCCCGTGTATAATTATCGGAATCATCAATCCTGTATCCATATTCCGCAACATTAATCTTATCAACAAATATCGTCAAATGATCAAATTTCTCCAGGCTGCAAGCCGGTGGCTCGCCTCCTACACATCTTACTTCATCATCGGCATAGCTGTGGTCACTTTCTTTATCCCTGATTTGTTCGTATGGGTAAAAGGACATGCACAAACAGCCATTTTGGGATTCATCATGCTCACCATGGGACTGACGCTGTCAACCACAGATTTCAAGGTGCTGCTCAGCAGGCCACTCGATATCTTTATCGGTGCATGCGCACAGTTCATACTGATGCCTTTGATTGCCTACACATTGGTGCATGTGTTTCAGCTTGACCGCCAACTGGCTATCGGCATTCTGCTGGTTGGTTGCTGTCCGGGAGGTGTGTCCAGCAATATCATGTCTTATCTCTGCAACGGCGATGTGGCTTTCTCTGTGGGTATGACTTGTGCGTCCACACTTCTGGCTCCTGTGATGACACCATTGCTGATGCAACTGACTGCTGGGGAAATCGTGGAAATCGACACGGTGGGAATGTTTGTCAATATCCTGATCGTCACCATTATCCCCGTAGGGATTGGCGCTTTGCTCAATTACTACTACAGCCGCAAAGAGGAGTTCAAGACCATCCAGAGCGTCATGCCTGGATTCAGTGTCTTAGGGCTTGCCTGCATTGTGGGAGGAGTGATCAGTGCGGTACACGACAAACTGGTAGCCAACGGAATGGAAGTGTTCCTCTGGACTTTCTTTATCGTACTATGCCACAACAGCATAGGATACCTGCTGGGCTATATAACAGGAAAGTTCTGCCGTTTCAACACGGCCAAAAAACGCACCATCAGCATCGAAGTGGGGATGCAGAACGCAGGACTGGCTACCAATCTGGCATCCAACTTCTTCTTGGCAACCAATCCGCTTTCTGTAGTGCCTTGCGCCATCAGCTGCGCTTGGCATTCCATTTCCGGCACAATCCTCGCCAGCATCTTCAAGGCAAGCGACACCTGGAAGAAGGGTCAAGGCAAGGAGGTTTCCCTATAGATGGTATTGACTCCCTGCTTGCCTAAAAGGAACTTGTCGATATAGGCTTCCACTACAGGATATTGGTTCTCGGGAAGCCTGCAATGGGGATGACCACCGATAATGGAATAGCCCACACGGTCCTCAATGCCGAATTTACGCCACACTTCAATGGCGGCATTCATCGAAACTTGGGCTGATGGGTCGGCCAACCATTTGTAGTCGGGGTTGCCCAGCATCAACAATGCTCGCGGACACACCAAGGCACAAAGGGAATGATGGTCGTGGGGAAGGAGATAGACATTGTCGTCGGAAAAACGCTCCTTCATGCTTTCCTTGAACCAGTGGTAGTCGGTCTTCTCCAGACATTCCACACTGTCAACCTGATGCGAAACGCGCCAAGCGGCTGCGCCTCCACCACCAGGTTCCTGAGTGATGACCAGGGCAACACGCTCGTCGAGAGCACCACAGAAAAGGGCCATCTTGCCTGCGTATGAACAGCCCGTCACACCAATATGCGACAGGTCGATTCGGGTCTTCTCCTCGCCCAACTGCTGCAAGCCATCGATCAGACGACTGAAGCCCCATGCCCACTGGCTATAGGCTCCGTTGTCCTTGAGGTGAGGATAAAGACGGTCGAAATTGTGTTCGCCGCGCTCATGATGCTGACGCCATTGGGAATAATCATTGACCTGCGCTTCATGGAACGTCATGGTGGCGATACCTTTCTTCTCAATCAGCTCCATAGGCAGGGAAATCATGCTGGTGCCTATCATCAGAGGATAAGGGGCATGACCGGTTTCTGGATAATGGATGGTGGATGTGAGCAGCAAGTGCTGACCATTCACGGTCACCTCCACCTTAAGTGTGTCGCCCGACATCATGGCTTGGATGTTCTCGGGAGCAACTGATGGTTTCTCTCCTATCTCATATTCCTCAAGGTCAGAGATGATCTCTTCCCTGCGGTTCTCCCATTCGTAGATGCTGTTCACTGGCTGTCCGGAGACGCGCGACAGGAGCGGATTGGGCAGTTCGCGAATGGGTTTGAGACTCTTGAAAGGAGTGGGCTGGACTTCAGCAACACTCGTCTTTTCCTTGCTGAACACGTAAGGAGGCACTTCTGTTTGCGCGGTTGCCATCTCGGCTGAGAGAAGACATCCAACCAGTGTCGTGGTGATAAAAGTGAATCTTCCCATAGTTATTTGGTTTTTATCGAGGCTCAGCAACAAGGCTGAGCCTCGAAGTGTTTTTTAATTAGGTATATTTATTTTCGGTAGGTTCAGAACCTTTTCTTAGTTTTTCTTGACGCTTGTGGCCTTGACAAAGTAGATGATGAGCAGGATATAGGCTACCAGACTGCAGACTTCCGAAAGGCTGTTGCTCAACCATTCATCGTCCACCAAGTTGATGCCGCCAAAACGCATCAGTGCACTCACCACACCCATCAGGGCACCTCCAGCAATGAATCCAGAGGCAATCAGTGTGCCTTTCTCACCGCGCTCCTTATTCTGGGCCTCGTCCTTTGAGCGGGTGGTCACATACCAGTTGATCAAACCTCCCACGAACAGAGGAATATTCAGTTCCATCGGGATGAACATACCTAAGGCAAATGCCAAGGCGGGAACCTTACAAAGAGTCAGCACAATAGCCAGGGCGGCTCCGATTCCGTAAAGCACCCAAGGGGCACCCACACCATTCATCAATGGTTCGATGACTGCTGCCATGGCATTGGCCTGAGGGGCAGCCAACTGACCGCTGGTGAAGCCATAGGTCTTGTTGAGGATAATCATCACTCCACCCACTGTGGCAGCGGAAACCAGAGTACCAAGAAATTTCCATGTCTCCTGCTTCGAAGGGGTGGTACCAAGCCAGTAGCCAATCTTCAAGTCGGTGATGAAACAGCCTGCCATGGACAGAGCGGTGCAGACCACTCCACCCATGATGAGGGCGGCGACCATACCGCTCGGGCCTTTCAGTCCCACAGCCACCATCACCACGCTGGCAAGAATCAGAGTCATCAACGTCATGCCCGACACGGGGTTCGAACCCACAATGGCGATGGCATTGGCGGCTACAGTGGTGAAGAGAAACGCGATGACTGCCACCAACAGGATGCCAACGACTGCTTGGACGAGATTGCCGTCAAAAACACCCAGCAGGAAGAAGACAAAGGTGACGATGATAGTGATAATGGTGCCGATAATGATGAACTTCATGCTCAAATCGCGATTGGTGCGACTTTCAACGGTCTTCTCACCACCCTTGTTCTTCATTTCTGAAGCGGCAAGTCCAACTGCGCTCTTGATGATGCCCCACGAACGGATGATACCGATGATGCCAGCCATGGCAATACCGCCTATACCGATGCTCTTGCCATAAGAAGTGAAGATCATTTCAGGAGTCATGTCGCCAACAGCGGTGTCGATGGCTGGGTTCCATTGGTTGAGAACGGTGTCGGGGAAAATAAGAGCCATTCCTGGAACCAGAATCCACCAGACAAACAAAGAACCCAAACAGATGATGATGGCGTACTTCAGTCCGATGATATAGCCAAGACCCAAAACGGCTGCGCCGGTGTTGACCTTGAAGACCAGTTTGGCCTTGTCTGCCAACTGAACACCCCAATCCACTACTCGCGTGGTGAAGTTCTCATTCCACCAGCCGAAGGTGGCAACGATGAAATCATACAGACCACCTACCACACCCGCAATGAGCAAGGGCTTGGCCTGGCTGCCGCCTTTCTCGCCACTCACCAGCACCTGGGTAGTGGCTGTCGCCTCTGGAAATGGGTATTTGCCATGCATCTCCTTGACAAAATACTTGCGGAAAGGAATGAGGAAAAGGATGCCGATAATACCTCCGAGCAACGAACTGATGAAGACCTTCATGAAAGAGGCGGTCATCTCGGGATATTTCGCCTGAAGGATATAAATGGCGGGAAGGGTGAAGATGGCACCTGCGACCACTGCACCCGAACAAGCTCCGATACTCTGGATAATGACGTTCTCTCCCAAGGCCTTGTTGCGCTTGGCGGCTGTCGAGACGCCCACAGCAATGATGGCGATGGGAATGGCTGCCTCAAAGACTTGTCCTACCTTCAGCCCCAGATAAGCGGCGGCGGCAGAAAAGACGATGGCCATGATGATACCCCATGTCACCGACCAGCCGTTCACCTCGGGATAGGTCTGGTCGGGCCGCATGATGGGTTCATACTTCTCGCCTTCTCTCAGTTCGCGGAAGGCGTTTTCCGGCAGTTGCATTTCTTTGAATTCTTCGTTTTCCATGATTCTTCTATGTTGTTATGCGTTTTTAATATTTATATATACTTCCAGCATCCTGCAGCAGCCCTTGGGCACGATGTCTATGCCTTGTGTGGTTGCGGGCAGAAGCAGTGTGGTGCCTTGTTGGATGCCCTTTTCCTGATCTCCGTCGGCCTGATGCTCTGTGATGGTCGCGCCACCCTCCATGCAAATCAAGACCACAAATGAATCCAGCTGGCTATAATCAGCATGGAAAGGTTGTGTCGGCTCTATCAAGTTGGTGGTGAAGAGCGGACAATCCACCAAACCCACTCGCTTGTCATAGACCTCCTGGTAATGGGTCTGGTAGTCGGCGATGGAACTGTAGTCGATCACGTCTTTGGCCAACTCGGTGTGCAGTTCGCGCTCATGTCCCTCAGCATCCTTCCGGCCGAAGTCGTAGATGCGGTAGGTGATGTCGCTCGTCTCTTGGATCTCGGCCACAAACACGCCTGCGCCCAAGCTGTGCACCCTACCTGCCGGCAAGAAATAGACATCGCCTTTCTTCACCTTCTCCTCATTCAGCACCTGAGTGATGGAATGGTCTTCCACCATACGATGATAATCGTCTTTGTTCACTGGCTGGTTGAATCCCACTTTGATATGGCTGCCCTCATCGGCTTTGATCACATACCACATCTCCGTCTTTCCTCGTGAACCATGGCGCTTCATGGCTGTGGCATCATCGGGATGGACCTGAATGGAAAGGTCCTGACGGGCATCTATGAACTTGATGAGCAGAGGGAAAGTGTCGCCATACTCGGCATACACACTTTTACCCAACAACTTTTCCTTTTGCTCGTCGATGAGCTGGACGATGGTCTTGCCTTCGTCCTTGCCGTCGGCCACCACCGACAAGTCACCTTTCACAGCTGAGATCTCCCAGCTTTCACCTATTTTATGTAAGTCCGTCTCAACGCCTTTAAACGGGGCTATGGCGTCACCACCCCACATTGTCTGCTTCAGCAGTGGTTTGAATTGGTACATTTGCTTTGTTGCGTTTTTTTTTTTTGCAAATTTAGCAATTCATTTCCATTCTCACTGACTTTGAAACATTAAAACATAACTGTTTTATCATTTTTGACGACTGCCCAAGTTTTCTGGTTTTCGACATTCTTATTTGATCCCGTACTACAACCATCCCCACATGCAATCTTGCAGGTGGGGACAGTATAGCATTCGCATCGTGAGTTCTTAAAGGTCAACTTCCGTCTGACTCAAGCCGTCGGCAGAGAAACGCACCTTGACAGGACCTTTGCCAATACGGCGGATGTAGGCGAACAGACTGCCACGGTAGGCGGCTTGCTTGTTGTCGCGATAGTCGCCCATGTCGGAGTTATTCGAACCCTCTAAACCCAGCAATTTTGCTGGGCCGTCGATACTGCAAACAATCTCGTTGGCGGCGTTCTTCACCACGTTGCCGTCCTTATCGGTGATGTTGATGCTGATCTGGCTGACGAAACCTGGGCATTTGCAGTCATAGCCATCACCCAATTCCTCCACACGGGCACGCAGGGCTGTAGCCTCGGAGTAGGTCTTGATGTCGTACGACGACATGACATTCCCTTGGCTATCGCAACCCTCACCTCTCAATGTCCCTGCTTGGAACGGTATGTCCCAATACACAACGCCTGTGGTGTCATTCACGGGCTTGAGGTCACCCACCAGTGAGTCGTTGAGCCAAAGACGGGCCTGGGGAGAATTGGTGTAGCAGACTACTCTTATCTGCATCCCTTCCTGATAGTTCCAGTCGTCTAAAGCATCGATGGAGACGAAGTTGCCTCTTCTGCCGCCACGACCGCCCTGACCACGGCCATTGCCTCGCATCTGGGGCATGGGATAAGAACCGATGTAGGTGACGGGATCCTCACGCCAAAGGGCGGCGTGAAACCATCCTCGTCCTTTGGGATAGGAGGCGAAATTCATCAGACCTGTGTTCAGACCACGAGAGGGCCAACGACCTGACTCACCGAGATAGTCGGTGCCTGTCCACACAAACTGACCGAAAATGAAGTCTTTATCGCGCACAGCTTTCCATGCGTTGTAGTCGGTGCTGGTCTCGCTGCCATAAAGAATGCGCGAGGGATAGGTCTTATGATCCTCGTCGTAACGGTTCTCTGTATAGTTGTAGCCCACCACGTCGATAGCCTCGGGATAGGCGGTCTGATTGCTCATCACCACACCGGCCAAAGCACCTGTCACAGGACGGGAGGTGTCTATACTCCTCACCACGGCCGACAGTCTCTTGGCAATGATGCCTATACGCTCGGCATTCGGGGCATCGGGTTTATAACCACCGAACATGGGCTGGTTGATGGTGGTGCCATCGAGCACGGGATGGGAGTATGGGTCGTTGGGGTAATCCACCTCATTGCCTATGCTCCAGAGGAACACACAAGGATGGTTGCGGTCGCGCATCACCATGTCGGCTACGTCGCGGTCTATCCATTCTTCAAAGAAGTCAAAGCTGCCATCATAGGAGGGCTCGCCCTGGTTCCAGCCTTTCACCCACTTGCGCTTGGGAAACTCCCATTCATCCGATGCCTCGTCCATCACGAGCATGCCCAGTTCGTCGCAGATGTCGTAGAGACAAGGGGCTTGGGGATTGTGGCTCATGCGGATGGCATTGGCACCTATCGACTGGAGCTGCTTCACCCTGCGATACCACACTTCGCGAGGAACGACCGCTCCAAGTACACCTGCGTCGTGGTGCAGGCAGACGCCTTTCACTTTCATATTCCGACCGTTGAGCCAGAAACCAGTGTTGGCATCGAAGCGCAGCGTGCGCATACCGGCTCTCATCTTATTGCTATCCACAATGTTGCCGTCGAGCCGAAGGTCGGTTGTCAATGTATAAAGATAGGGGTCGCGGATGTCCCAGAGATGAGGGTCGTCGAGAGGAAGTACCAATGTGCCTTTCACCTTGCCGTCTGCCACTGGGGGGAGGTCGCTCTTGGTCTGAGAGGCCACCTCATTGCCTTCTTTATCTTTCAGGCTGACAAAGATTTGCATCGGTTTCTTCTGGTCTTTCTTATCCACGTCGATGGAGTAATCTACCTCCACTCGCCCTTTGCCGTCAGCACTCTGGCTATAGCGGTAGGTGCTGCCCCATTGGCTCAGGTGGGTCTTACCGGAGGTGATCACCCACACATCGCGGTAAATGCCTGAGCCAGTGTACCAGCGCGAGTCGGCATACTTGCTGTGATCCACTCGAACGGCAAGAACATTCTCCTTACCCGACTTGTTGAGATAGGGGGTCATGTCGTAAAGGAAGGAGGCATAGCCATTGGGACGCTTGCCCAGCAAATGTCCGTTAAGATAGACCTCACTGCGGTTATATACACCCTCAAAATAGATATAATGTTTGGGAGAATCGTCGTAAATCGTGAAATGCTTGCGATACCAACCCACACCGCCTGGAAGATAGCCTGTGCAACTGGCCAGATCGGGAGAGAGCTGGCCTTCTATCGACCAGTCATGGGGTAGGTCCAACTGGCGGAAACTTTGGTCTTGATACGATGGCTTGGACATGGCTGCATTGTCGTCGAGGCTGAACAACCAGCCATCGTTGAAAGGCTCTGCCTGACCAAACGACACCTGAGCCGTAGCCAACTGCCATGCCATGACAAATAGTGACAACAGTAATAAATGCTTTTTCATATAAGTTCGTTTTTATCTGATAATAATAAAAATCATTTTTAGGAAATGCTCTCAAGCTCCTCCTGACCCTCACTCGCCTTCCCCATTGAGCCCTGTGCCCGCCCTTTCAAGGGCGGCAAAAACTCCCCTCCCATCCAAGGGGAGGGGCAGGGGTGGGGTCATCCCCATCAAGCCACGTCCTCATGGGCGCTGAAACCCTCCGGAAGGCGGTTAGGTAAGCCGCCATAGCATGGCGGCCGCAATCATCAGCCCCGTATATTTCTTAACTCTTAACTCTTAACTCTTAACTCTTAACTCTTAACTCCCCCTACACTGGCAGTCCGTATCTAAGCTTGAAAGTGTCCATCACGAACACGCTCTTGATGTTCGAGATGTACTCAAAAG
>CAMOWU010000025.1 GCA_946628545.1 uncultured Bacteroides sp.
TGACAAGACCTGTATCGACCACAGTGACATCACCAACGGCGTGACCTTCCGATTCGAGATGGGAGAATAAATGACGTAGGATTCAAGAGTTGAGAATGAATCCTCAAAGGTGAAAACACCTTCTTCTATATCACTATGTGGGATGAAAAGCATTCAAAAAACTTGCACAAAACATCTGCAATTCAATTTTTTTCTTTAATTTTGTATTCTATGAACATTAGGAATAGTCTTTTTTTGTTCTACCTTAACGCTAAAGACCAATATGAACAGAATAGAAATAGAGGGCTATAAGTCTTTCAAACAAGTAGATATTCCTCTCAACCCTATCAATATCTTGGTAGGGGCGAATGGGTCTGGTAAAAGCAATTTCTTATCTTTTTTCGAAATGCTTAACCGTATATATGAACGAAAGTTATCTCCCTATGTGGCTTTGAATGGTGGTACCGCCCGATTCCTTCATAAAGGTTCAAAAATTACAGATACAATACGAGCCAAAGCAACATTCGATTGCAACACATACAGTATAGAACTGAGAGAAGGAGATAATCAGTTCGTTTTTATGCATGAATGGTTAGGTGATACTTCCTCAGCTGGCTGTATTACCGACCGAGAGGATATTTCTTCTTTTAAAAATGAAGCGGAAATAAAGAATTATAGTGGATTAAAGCGAGGTGATTACGTAAAAGACTATCTACGTACAATGGCCAAATATCACTTTCATGACACTGGTAAACAATCTCCCTTCACTCGTGAAAGTAGTATTCATAACGATATTTTTTATCTTTATGAGTCTGGAGAAAATCTTGCCGCTTTTCTTTATGGTATTCTGCAAAAAGAGCCCATGACTTACAAGCGTATTGTCAAGGTAATACAGAGTGTCGCACCTTATTTCTCTGACTTTTATTTCAATCCAAATGAGAATGGTAATTTACGCTTGTTGTGGCATGATAAGTTTAGCGAGACTGTTTATGGACCAACAGACTTTTCCGACGGCACTATTCGTTTCATAGCCATGGCTACGTTATTTCTCCAGCCTAACCCCGCTAAGCTAATAGTGATTGACGAACCAGAGCTTGGGCTTCATCCTGTTGCCATCAGTAAACTTGCTGGATTGATAAAGTCTGTGAAAGAACGAGATACACAGATTATTGTCGCAACTCAAAGTGCAGACCTCATTAGCTATTTCGACCCAGAAGATGTGATAACAGTCAATCAAGTAGATGGAGAGTCACAATTGCGTCGCCTTGATGCCCAGCAACTCTCTCAATGGTTAGATGACTATACACTGGGAGATTTATGGAAAAATAGTATCATAAAGGGAGGACAACCAAGATGAGAAGATTGATTATCGTATGCGAGGGGGCAACAGAACAGGAGTTCTGTCAGCTCATCTTATCTCCTTATTTCTATCAGAAAGACATTCTTGTCGAAACTCCGACTATCAAGCACTCATGTGGTGGTATTGTCGCATGGGGAACATTAAAGAAACAACTTGTGAGACATCTCAATGAGACTGATGTGATAGTTACAATGCTTATAGACTTCTACCGCATCAAAGATTCATTCCAATTTCCAGGATGGATGGAAGCAAAGACGATTGAACCGTCACAATCTAAGTTGGATTATTTGTTTATGCGAATGAAGTTGGATATTCAAGAGGACCTGCAAAACCGTTTTGTTCCATACATACAATTGCATGAATTTGAAGGGTTGCTCTTTTCTGATATATCAGCTTTTAAGAAAAATTTCAGAAAAGAAGAATGTGATTTTCAAGCAATAGAATCCGCTATTAAGGATTTTTCTTCACCAGAGGAGATTAACAATGGTCCTGACACAGCACCTTCTGTCAGGTTGAAGAAGGCAATTAAAGGCTACCAGAAAGAACTTTATGGTGGCATTCTTGCCGATGACATCGGCTTGAAAACGATACGTGAGCATTGTTCTTTTTTTAATCAATGGATAGAACGTTTGGAGAGTTTGGCTACTATTCCATGATCTTATGGATAGTGATAAACGGGCTGAAGGTGAAATCAATATGCATAGATCAGTCCGTACTTCTCATGAAGTTGTCGGAGCGTGCCATCGGATTTCATCTGCTTGATGGTGTTGTTGACCATCTGCAGCAAGTCGTCCTGTCCTTTTTGCATCAGCACACCAATCTCGCCGTGGGTGAAAGGCTCGTTCAATAGAGGGGCGGCAAGGCGGGAATCGGTCTGAACATAATAGGGTGCCTCGGTGATTTCGGTGATCATCACATCAGCCTCGCCCGCAGCAATCAACGATGGTATCTCCTCGTTCTGCTGATGCACGATGATCGTTGCATGTGTGAGGTTGGCATTGGCAAATTTCTCGTTCAGTCCCCCGGGATTGACCATCACGCGCACTTCGGGCTTGTCGATGTCGGCCAATGAGTGGAAACGGTCTGCTTCTGCCGAGCGGCAAAGAATCGTCTTGCCATTGGCCAGATAGCCCTCGCTCATGAGCATGGTCTCGCGTCGGGCATCGGTGATGGTGATGCCGCCGATGGCGAAGTCGAATTTCTGGGGTTCAGCCAGCACGTCGGCTGAAAGGGTAGGCCAGGAGGTCGGAACGAATCTCGTTTCCACTCCCAGGTAGTTGGCCATTGCCTGAGCCATCTCTATTCCGAATCCCCAGTACGAGCCGTCTGATTCCCTGAACGACAATGGGCGGTAATCACCAGTCGTACCGATTACCAGTGTGTCGCGTTCTATGATTTCGGCAACCTTTCCGCTGATTGGAATTTCTGAAAAGGTGGAAAGGATGAAAGCCGAATACTGTCCGTTCTCTTTACCAAATTCAATGGCTTCTTTGAGTGAGGTTTCAGGAAAGAGTTTGGAACTGTCGAAGTAGTACAGTCCATTGTCTGTGTTCAGCCAGCCACCGATATATCCATCGTGCAGGAGGGCATGATTGACCACTTTGGGAAGTTGTTCTCGCGAATGGCTGTTCTGTGTCTCGGCATAATTGACAGCAATACCCTCCGTTGGTTCGGTCATCGTGCGGATGTCGATGGTGAATCCATCAGGATGACTCTTGCTGAAATCCCATACCTGATTGGCTATCTGGTGAATACGGTCTTGTCCGGAGGAATCATTCTTAGAGCATCCTACTAAAACCACAGAACTCCAAAGGAACAGCATCATGGTTAGCATCCAGAGGTTCCTCTTGTCCATTACTCTTTTATTCAATGTTTTCAACTTCATATTTTATAGGGAGGACGATTATTATAGGGGGAGCGTAAATGTATTTTATAGGGGGTTCAAAAATTCCCTGTGGCATATACGTTGTGCATGTAGAAGATAAACCAGAAGGTGTATTCTTAGGGACCTTCGTGGTTCTTTACATAGCGATGATAGCGTTTGGTCGCACATTTGACTGCAAATGTAGTATTTTTTCCAAAGAATAGCAACTGTTCTGCAAAAAACTACAGGTGAGTATTCTGTGCCAAGTAGGAGGTGCGGCATTCCTGCCGCACAAAAACGTTTGGCAGGAATGCCGAACCTCCTACCATAAACAATGAGAAAAAACATGTTTGTTGTATAGGAGCAAGCAAAAGTGCCTCATTCGATGCCTTCGTAATATGCGCCTACATCTCTGGTGAAGTCGATGAGGGAGGCGAAAATGCTGTTGCGTGCAAGCAAAGTGGGGTTGCCTACAAGCATCAGGTGGCTCATGGCTCTTGTCATCGCGACGTTCAGCTTTCGGTCGATCCATGTGCCGTCGAAGTCCTCAAAGACATTGCTTGTGAGGAATCGCAACTGGTAGTAGCGCTTGACGGTGAAACCGTAGATGATGTACTTGCGCTGGCTGCCCTGAAAACGCTCAACAGTGTCGATGGTGATGTTGCAGAGTGAAGGCACTCCTAATTGTGAAATGGCACTCCTCACCGTCGAAATCTGGTTGCGGTAGGGTACAATGATACCGATTGTGCGGTTTTCATCGAAATCGCATTTCTCTTCTTGATAGATGTGTCTTACCAGCGATGCGATCACTTTCGCTTCAGCTTGGTTCACCTTGTCACCATCATCCCTATCTTCTTCGCTATTGACGGCGATGAAGGCCATGCGGTGGGCATGGAGAATGGAGCCGATGCGGTCTGAGGTGGTGGACTGTGGCAATGTGGCGACTTGATGAGGCAGTGGCACCTCTTGCAACTGACCGCCATAGAAGGTTTGGTTGGGGAAGATGGCGATGTCGTGGTGCATACGTCCTTGATGCGTAAGCATATAGACCACGGCTGGATTGTCGTTGTAGCGGCGCAGCAAACGTTCGAAAAGCGAGAGCCTGCAGTCGGTCAGATGGATGGCTTGCAGTCGTTCGTCGTCAACAACCGAAACATCGGGAGTCTGCTGAACCACAGCGGGAAGTTGCTTGTGGTCGCCGATCATCACGAATTTCTTGATGGAGCTGTCGCCTTGATGACGGGCGCTGAGCAACCCCAGCAGATGTGGCTCAAGAATCTGTGATGCCTCGTCGATGATGGCCAGTGAGAAAGGCTTGTACTCCAGCAAGGCAAGGTTGCTGCTCATGGTGCTGGTGGTGCTGACAACCACACGTGTGTTGGAGAAGAGTTGTCGAACGCCTTCCAGTGTTGGGCAGGCATTGACCTTGTTGTCGAGCAAATACTCTTGGTATTCGTCTGCGCAAGTGAAGCTGTTTCCCAGGCGGATGAAGTCGATGCCTTCACCGACAAGCTTGCTGCAGATCTCATCCACGGCGCGGTTGGTATAAGACATGAGCAAGACGGAACTCTCGGCTTCGGTGAGTTCCTCTTTCAGTGTGTTGAGCAGACCAAAGGAGGTCTTTCCTGTGCCTGGAGGACCAATGATGAGGAAGAAATCGTTGGCTCGTTTCACCCTTAGCATCAGGTCGTTGAACGCACCATAATCACCATTGAGCTGAACTGAGGGTGTGGTGGATGGCTTGCGCTGGAAGAGCAAAAGGTCACGCCGTGCTTTCGCAGCACTGAGGAAGGAATAGGCACCACGGTAGAGTGAGGTGTACGACGACTCCATGAAGTCGTGCTCGATAGCCCAGGATTGATGGCTGTGCATGAGGAAGACCCTGGCGTCGGTCTGTGAGGCGCGGAGTTGGATGGTGATGGTGTCGGTGAGGATCTCGGTGATGGTGCCTCTATAGACCATCACGCGCCTGATGTCGGGTTCTTCGCCCTGTGAATATGGATAGAAAGCCACGATGTCGCCCTTTCGGAAGTTGGCGATGTCGTTGTCGGAGTCGTCGTCGAAGAGGAAGGTGACCTCCGTGATGTTGCCAGTGGTCTTAGGGGTAGGGTAGAGAAGCTGGAGTTGGTCGTAGATGTTGCCAGTCAGCAGTTTCTCTTCCAGTGTGTCGTGCCATGTCGCGGCGAAACCGCTGTTCTCTTTGGTCTTGTTGCCCAGTTTGCTCAGTACATGTTCATTGCTGATGAAGGTGAGCATGCGCAGCACATATTCACGTTCCAATTCTGTGGCGGTATGGAGTGGCAGAAGCAATTCTGTGAGCTGTGGCTCCTGGTAGTTCCTCCACAAAGTGTTGTTGGCGTGCTTGAGGTTGAGGCTCTCGGGTGTGAGTTGTGTCAGGATTCGGTAGGCGTTGGGTTGTGTGTAGCCCAAGTCTGCCCAGGCGATGGCGTTGCGAACCTTCAGTGCCCTGAAGAGCAGTCCTGGTGCCGTTCCGAGTCCGAGCAGACTCTCTTCATACTTGGAGTAGAGCAGGAATGCGTGGAGTTCACGGTTGTTGGCCAGATAGGTGTCGTGGTGGTTGTAGCGGATCACGGCCATATAGAGCAGCAGCTGGACGTAGTGCTCTTCGGTTTGGGCGGGAATTGTGAATCCATTGTAAGGGAAGCTGCCCTTGCCGGATTTCTGCTCGATGACGATGCGCAGGTCGTGCTGGATGTAGTCCATACGTCCTTGTAGTCCGAGCATCTCGCTGTAGAAGGATGGTTCGACAATGCCTTCGTTGATGTCGAAGCGGCTCACACTCTCAGGCAGGGCCTGACGCATGGCCTTGGAGATGTGTTGGCGTTGGTATTTGGCGTTGGTGTGGAACTCATTGCTCAGCGGAGTGGTCAGCAGGTTGATGGCGTTGCTCTTGAAGAATTGCTTGGCGCTCTCCGCATAGGTGGGCAGTGTGTCGGGCGTGTGATGGATTTCCTCGTCAAGCATTTGGCTGGCGAGGTTACCGAGTAGGATGGCCTCGCTGCAAGGAGATGGCTCGATGCGGTGGATGAGGTTGACCAAATGCGACTCAGCGTAGTTGGTGAAGCATTTGGCTATCGAACTGACATTCACCAGATAGTCGGGTTCGAGGATGATGAGTTCTGCCTGTATCCTTCCGCCTTTCATGCGCGGACGTATGAGGTTGAGTTGTGTGCCTTCGCTCATCATGTCGGTCAGGTAGTTCCACTTGCCTTGTTCGCCCTCGTTCAGTCCGTCGAGGCTCAGGGTGAGTTCAGCACCATCGGTGGATGATTCAGGCAAGACGGTGATCGTGTCATTTGACCACGACCTGACAATCACCCTCAAGTATTCGTCCATCAGCAGTCCCGATTTCTCTTCATCTACAACAATCGTCGGGAAGCGGCGGGAGCATGCCCGTGGCACCTCGCACCGACTGGTAAAGGCCACGAAGAGGCAAAGGTTGCGGAAGTCGGTGAGATAGTATTTCTCCAGCACCGCGTCATCAAGCGTGGCGTGTTTGCGCAGGCGGTGTCGGGTGTTGTTCACAGCTTTCGACAACTTGGCGTCAGCACCGCGTTCCTTCAGCAAATAGTCGGTTTTGGCAAAAGTGCCGCAAAGCTGGAAGGCTACATCTGCTGTCTGCTGGTTGAGACATTCCTGCAGCACGCTGTTCATCCTCTTGTAGAGTTTCTGATATTGAGGAACGAGTTCTATGGCCTGTAGCAATTGTGCAAACAGTTCGTCAGGCGATTCCGGCTGGTAGGTGGCTGTAGTATTGTTCATGAGGCGTTTTTAAGACTATAGTGGGTCTTTCTTTAATGGGTCTTAATTTGTCAGTTCTTGATACTTCTCAAATAGTTTTGCCACGCACTGGCTCTCGGTAAAGTCGTTTTTCACGGGGAATCCGTAGGCTTCCATCACGGCACGGTCGTTTGCTTGATGGGCTTTGCGCAGTTCGGGCGGCATCGTCAGTTCATCGTAGAGGTCGGCAAGGCTGGAGTCAGGGTACAAGGCGCGGGCGTCGAGGATGGCCTGAGCCGTCTGCTCGATCTTCAACCTTTGTGCCTCGGTGGGTGTCGGCCAGGGGAAGTTGTTATAGACAATGTCCTTGCTGTAGCGGTAGTCGCTCTTCAACCGGCCGCACACGGCGCGCATCCACGCCATGTGGACATTGCTCTCCAGCACACCGAAATGATAGAGGGTGGAATCGGGGATGATGAATAGAAGATCGGTGGGAATAATATCTTTTGAAAGATAATCCATGGGGATATACCTTCGTCTTTCTGAAGACACTTTTGGAACAGCTATGTAAAATGCTGGATTTTGCAACTCTCTGAATAAATGTGGGGTTGCCGCCAGTTTCCTCCTTCCCTCGTCTGGTGAATTCTCTCGGTCTTGTTTGCAAGCCTCGATCCGTTTCATCACCAATGGCATCTTACGTAGTTCTGCAGGAGAAACACCAACAAGCCAAAGACACCATCTATCCTTTTTGTTGATGAACTCTGCGGCACCCAATAATCGCTTGATGTATGCTTTGGCCTTTGGCTCCCGACTTATGAAGTCTGAATAATCTTCAGTTTCAATGATCAGATGACCACCATCAGCAGGGCGGTTTCCCGTCATCATCTCCGGCACATCGCATAGTGGTTTCTTTCTGCTTTCGACAAAGATGTCCGGCGCGTCTATTAGATAAGGATTAATTTCCTTGACATCATGCTGCTTGTCATTGTCGAACAGGGTTTTAGGCTTATGTAAGTCAGAACAAGAGAATCCGATAATGACACAATGAACATGTGCTTTGAGCGATGCTTCGCTATCCCATCGGAACGTTCGGTATGCAAAATCGATATGGACACCAAAGAGTTCTTTCAATGGTTTCCAGATTGCAGCCACCTGTTCGCCCTGAGTGATACTGTTGGTAGAGACAAGACTCGTACGGGTTTTGGTGCCTTGCATGAGTTTGGCAGCTTTGTAGTACCACCCAGCCACATAGTCAATCTTTCCTGCTGTTTTGAATGGCTTTCCTTTTGCATCGACAAAGACAGATAGAATGTCATTTTTCTGTTCGCTTGATTGCAAAGAGTAGCCAACGAAAGGAGGATTACCAATGATATAGTCGTAGTAAACACGCTTTTTCTCTACCGGTTTGGGCCCCGATTCGAGATGCCTGGCAATGAGATTCATCTCTTTGAATTCCAAAACAGGCTCTGCAAGCTTGGTGGCTTCGTTTTGTTCTTCAGATGGATTGAAAATGACATAGGTTTTATCAGCCTTGATTGTTGGAATATCGTTTTGATTTTCAACTATATCCCAATCCATCCTTAGTGCATTTCCCTCACGGATATTATGGTAGGTCTTCAGTGGCAGGAAGTCGATGTCCTGATGGATGATGCGCTCTGTCTCCGCCAGCATCTGTGCCTCGGAGATCCACAGGGCGGTAGTAGCCACAGTCACAGCGAAGTCGTTGATCTCGATACCATAGAACTGGTTGATATTGACCTTGATGGGATTGAGGAAAGCGCCTATCATTGTCTGACCATGATAACGCTCACGGATCAGTTCATTCTCCAGCCTACGAAGCGACAAGAAGGTCTCGGTCAGGAAATTGCCTGAGCCACAAGCGGGGTCGAGAAAGTTGAGCGATGCCAGCTTGTCTTGGAAGGCATCCAACTTGCGGTTGCGGGTCTTCTCCACCTTTTCTTCCAGAATGGTGTCGAGTTCACGGCGCAGGTCGTTGAGGAAAAGCGGGTCGATGACCTTGTGGATGTTCTCTATCGACGTGTAGTGCATGCCGCCAGAGCGACGTGTCTCAGGGTTGAGCGTGCTCTCGAACACGGCACCGAAGATGGTGGGCGAGATCTCACTCCAATCGAAGTCGAGACTGGCGTTCTGCAGGAGAAGTTGACGGATCTTGTCGTTAAACAAGGGAATCTCTATCGCCTCATCAGAAAACAATCCACCGTTGGCGTAAGGAAAGGCAGTCAACTCAGGGTCGAGGTAGGGGTCACGCTCCTTGACAGGGGTGTCGAGCACCTTGAATAAATCAATAATTGCCTTACGCATGTCTTTGGCTGAATATTGTGCAAGATAGTCGTGAAACTGGTCACGCTTCCCGAAAATGCCTGCATCCTCGGCGTAGAGGCAGAACACCAGACGGACGCATAGCATGTTGAGCGACTTCAGCGACTGTGGGTTGGTGGGGTCGATGTACTGCTTCAGCAACTCGTCGTAGAGTTTGCCGACAATCTCTCCAGCTTTCATCGACACCTCCATCTCCTTCTTCAGGTGCTCGCTTTTGGTATCAACAAGGAACTGCAGCCGGTAGTATTCCTTGCCAAGGTTTTCCAAGAGGATTCGCTCAGGCTCACCGTTGGGCTGCTCCATATCATAGACCAGGAACTCGGAGAAATTGCAGGTGACAATCCACCTGGGATGTTGCGACAATGGCATGTTGGCTACATACTTCTTCGCCTGCTGGAAAGGATTGAGTAGTGACCCGTCGCTCTGGCGTATGCCACTCCGCAGGTCCTTGCCTAATGACTTCTGCTCGATCAGCACACGGGTGGAGGGGATATGTCCGTCGATGAAGTTGGTGGCATCTACCATGTTCTTCACCTGTTCTTCGTAGCGGATGAACTCGGGCAGGTTATCCACGCCATAGACATTGGTCAGCAAGTCGGCCCAGAACAACTGGCTTTCGCCACGTTCATAGCCGCGTCCTTTCCATCGTTCTGCGAATGCGGCGGCATTTGCCGCCATCTGTTTCTCCGTATTCATGCGTTGTTGCTCTTTTTTTTCTGCATTCGAAAATTCAAAGTTTTCTTTTTAACTGAATGTCAGCCGTTTAGAAAGCTGTTTCTTCGCTGAGAAACAAAACAGGAACAAATTTGGCGAAAACTCTATTCCATGCTTGTTCTTCTACAAAGGTACGCTTTTTAACAGAATTAGCCAAATGTTTCTTTAAGTTTTAACGTAAATATAGCCTATCCCTTGCATGAGGGATGTTTTCACAGATATGTGGTCAGGCAGCCGAAGAGAGTTTAGTTGATGACAACCCCTATATAATTGCCAATTATAATGTGCTGATATCAAGTTGATGCGCTGCAGTGGGGACGACAAGATCGCTGGTCGTTATTTGTGTGCGGCAGGAATGCCGCACCTCCTACTATATTGATAAATCGATTATATCCCTTTAGACGAATATTTAATCAATCATCGCTCCATAAAAAGATCGTCGAGCGTGACGGACTGGTTGACGATGCTGGCATGCTCTCCTTTGGCAATTCCCATCGTAGTGACCATCACTAATTGAATGCTGTGTGTCTTGTTGTGCATCTTGCTTGTGGCGAAGGCTGAGATCTTGTTCAGGATGTCTTCTTCATCGTTGTTTGTAATAGCATATTTACTTCCAGTAAACTTCATCTCGCAAAGATAGTCTGTTCTCTCGGCCTTACTTTCCAGCAATAAGTCTATCTGAGCACCCATTCCATCAGCACTTTTTCTGCTCCAACAATAATTCCGGTCGATAGAGGCGATACGCAACGCGTTTTGGATTTGTGGTAGGTGTTCTATGCAAAGCAGTTCGAAAGTGTCGCCAGCCCAAGTGTAGAAAGTGGGGGTTCCATGAATGGAATTCCATATTCCTTTCTTAGCCTGTTTTCCCAGAATGAACCTTAGATAAAAGAGCGAGAAGAAATCTATCAACTGATAGACGGTTTCCACACGCTCCTTGCCATAACGAGGATAAGCTCTGATGATGCCTGATTCCTTGAGGTTCTCAAGCAACTTGCTCAGCGATCCTCCGCTTTTCAGATGAATGGTATCGCTGATTTCTTTCTGTGTCATTCCATAAAAATGTCCCCCCAAAGCTTTCACGATATCGACATACCGTTCCTTGCTGGCATAAAGACCTGCATATACATCGATGAATTCCTGATGTATCTTGTCGTCAGCGAAGAATATGCTGTCAATATTTTCTGTAATGGTCTTGCTGTTGTTCAACTTGTCCAAATAAAAAGGAACGCCTCCCAGTGCCATGTAGCAGATGCACATCTCATATTGTGACAGCCGGAATCCATTCCGTTTGTAGTATTTTTGGCATTCCGCTAAAGTAAAGGGGAAAAGCTTGATGGTCTCAGTGAGCCGACCATGCAGTCCTCCGTAATCACGTATCACATTGTCGAGCATCCAGCTCGTTGCTGAACCGCACACTACAAGAACGATATTCCTTTGGCTGTCAGCCCATGAGTTCCAGAAATAGCCGAGTTCAGAAATCATCTCAGACGATTGTGGACCTGCCAACCAAGGCAGCTCGTCTATCAGGATAACCTTGCGTCGGGATCGAATTCCTGTAAGCAACTTGCGCAAAAGCAAAAAAGCCTCGCGCCAACAAGTGGGCTTTTCTGTAGTGTTGCCGTCGAGTCCTGATAAAATCAGAGAATCATAGAAGTGATCCAACTGCAGCTTCCGGTATGTTTCGTAATTCTTATCTCCGTCTTTAATATATGTACCGACAGCAGAAAAGACAATCTTGTTGCGATACACTTCGCTGACAAGATATGACTTGCCTATTCGTCGGCGACCATAGATGGCCACAAACTCGGATTTTCTTGATTGATACAGGCGTTCGAGCGTGCTGATTTCCGCTTCTCTGCCAATCACATTCGGGTACTTCATCTTCAAAATTTTAATGTGCTGATATCAAGTTGATGTGCTGCAGTGGGGACGACATGATTGCTGGTCGTTGTTTGTGTGCGGCAGGAATGCCGCACCTCCTATTTTGCCGTTCCAAAGTTACTGATTTTATCTGAAATAGCCAATATTTTCATTATAAAAATCAGCGAAAACGAGAAATTTTTGCTGAATTTCGCTGATTTTTAAAATGCGATGTGCATCTATGGGTTGCTTCAAATCTTTCGCGTCCCACCATTGCTTGCGTAGTCTTTTTTTCACGCCAACCTCACCTTGCTTCCCTCTACCATCAGTTCTTCTTCCTGCACCATCATGTGGATGGTGTCCTGAATGAGGACCTTGTTGCCAGAGATGGCATACAGGTCGGTGATGGGGTGGGGCTGGTTGTCGCTCAGTACCTGAAGGATGCGCTCCTTGATCCCCAGCATGTCTTCCTGTCCGTAGCCATTGTGCTTGCGGCGAAGGCACACGTCGCACTGCCCGCAGTCGTGTGTGTCGCTCTCTCCGAAGTAGCGCAGCAGCAGGCGGCTTCGGCAGGTGTTGGTGTCGCTGAAATATCCGATCATGCTGTCGATGCGCTCGGCATAGTCTTTCTTGCGCTCTGCATAGACGATGGGAGGCAACTGTATGCGGTCGGTATCCACTCGCGGCACAGTGAAGGTGATGGTGGGTGTGTTGCGGTGAGGAATAAAACTGATGATGTGGCTCTGTGATAGTTCTACGAGGGTGTTGTAGATGGTGTCGTTGTCGTAGCCCGTGATGTGGGAGAGGAGTGTCTCCTCGATGAACACATAGTCGGCAAACACTCCTGTGTAGGTGCGGAGCACAGCCTGAATGATGTCATCGGTCTGGGTGTTGTGGGTGTGGAGTCGGTTGAGAGCCTCCTTTGTGACGGTGAACTTCAGTCTCGACTTGAAATCCTGCTCTTCCTGGTAGTCCATATAACCTGCAGTGGAGAGTATGCGCAAGGCGCTGTCGGTATCGACCGCAAACTGCTTGAAGCGTCGGCAGAACAACTCCAGGGCGAAATAATAAGTGTGGCCATAGCCTTCGCCGATGCCCACTTGAAGGAAGTAGGAAACGTTCTCGTAGGTCTGACGGATATAGTCAGCCGTGGGGTAGGACGTCTCGATGCGGCGGTGAAGGGTACCACGGTCCTGTTGGTTGAAAAGCAGCACAGCGTAGGCGTGCAGTCCGTCACGACCTGCGCGTCCTGCTTCCTGAAAATAAGCCTCGATGGAATCGGGAACGTTGTAGTGCACCACCAGTCTCACGTCGGCCTTGTCGATGCCCATGCCGAAAGCGTTGGTGGCAACCATGATGCGTGTGTTGCCCTTGGTCCAGTTGGCTTGCCGCAGGTCCTTCTCTGCATTGGTCAGCCCTGCGTGATAGCTGTCGGCGGTGATGCCGTTGGCATTGAGGTAGTTGGCAATCTCGCGGGTCAGGCGGCGGCTGCGGGTATAGACGATGCCGCTGCCGGCTGGCACCTTCTGGAGGATGCGCAGCATCTCCGCTGTCTTGTCGCCCGTTTCGCGCACCACATAGGAGAGGTTCTTGCGCTCGAAACTCATGGAGAAGACGTTCCTCTCCCTGAACTCCAGCCGCTTCTGGATGTCTTCGACCACGCGAGGGGTGGCTGTGGCGGTGAGTGCCAGCACTGGGACGGGGTAGGGGATGAGGTGGCGGAGGTCGTTGATGCGCATGTAGGAGGGTCGGAAGTCGTAGCCCCACTGAGAGATGCAGTGCGCCTCATCGACACAGATCATGCAGATGCGCCGTATCAGAGTCAGTTTTTGTCGGAAACGCTCCGACTGAAGTCGTTCGGGGGAGACGTAGAGGAACTTGTAGTCGCCCAGGATGCAGTTGTCGAGGATTCGCTCGATGTCGCTCCCCATCATCCCGCTGTAGATACAGGCGGCTTTGATGGCACGCATGCGCAACTGGCTGACCTGGTCCTTCATCAAGGCGATGAGCGGCGTGACCACGATGCACAATCCCTTCATGGTCATGGTCGGCACCTGGAAGGTGATGGACTTGCCACCGCCAGTGGGCATCAGTCCCAAGGTGTCCTTGCCGCTGCACACACTCTCGATAATCTCCCGCTGGATACCGCGGAAAGAATCGTAGCCCCAATAGTGGCGCAGGGCCTCAAGGTAGATGTCGGGAGCGGAAGATGATGTGGGCATTTCCTGGAAATAGTTTTTTGTGACTTTAGTGGCTTCATCGCATGGCTTGGACCATGCGATGAAGCCCCCTTTATGATTTGTGATAATTTGAACGGGGAATTTTTAGAAGCCCCCTTTATTCCTGTTTGGCGGGACGTGGGCGTATGTCGATGATCTGCAGCTGCACCTCTCCCTTGCGATAAGCGTTCTCCTCGATGGTGTATGCGATGTCGAACGACTGTTTGGTCTTGATGTAGCGTGCTTGCGAGCTCTGTCCGAAAGCGATGCCGTTGAAGATTCTGCTCGACGTGTTATCAACGAGTTCCAGCTTGATGTGCTCCTGCTCCCTGCCTACCACTTTGCTCGTGCCGTAGTCATAGACCTGTCGGGTGCAGAAGATGGGTTTGGGGTTCTCTGGGCCGAAGGGTCGCATGCGCTTGATGTCGGAACAGAACTTGGGGGTGATGTCGCGGAAGGAGATTTCTGCGTCGATGTCGAGGTTGGCCGAGGTCTGCTTGGGGTCGATGTGCTCGGTGACGTAACGGTTGAAACGCTCACGGAACTCGTCCAGGTGCTCCAGTCGGAGCGACAAACCTGCCGCATAGGTGTGACCGCCGAAGTTCTCAAGCAGGTCCTTGCACTGTTCGATGGCCTTATACACATCAAATCCGCTCACGCTGCGCGCGCTGCCTGTAATCAGGTCGCCCGAACGCGTCAGCACCACTGCAGGGCGGAAGAAGACCTCCGTGATGCGCGAGGCCACAATACCAATCACTCCCTTGTGCCAGTCCTCGTTGTAGATGACAATGGAAGCTCCGGCCTGTTGGTTCTTCATCATCGACTCCACGATGCCGTTGGCTTCCTCAGTCATCTTCTTGTCCAGCTCCTTGCGCTCCTCGTTGTAGCGGTTGATGCGAGTGGCTTCCACGGCGGCTTTCCTGTAGTCGTTCTCCACCAACAACGCCACCGACTCCTTGCCGTTCTGCATGCGTCCGGAGGCGTTGATGCGCGGACCGATCTTGAAGATGATGTCGCTCATCGTCACTTCCCTGTTCTGCAGGCCACATGAGTTTATGATGGCTTTCAGTCCTATGGTCGGCTTGTTGTTGAGCTGACGAAGGCCGTGGAATGCCAGGATGCGGTTCTCGCCTGTGATGGGAACAATGTCGGAGGCGATGCTCACGGCACAAAGGTCAAGCAGAGGCAGCAGCTGGTTGATGCTGATGTCGTTGTTCATGGCAAAGGCTTGCATGAACTTGAATCCCACGCCGCAACCCGAAAGGTGCAGGAAGGGGTAGGTGGAGTCTTGGCGCTTGGCGTTGAGGATGGCCACTGCCGGAGGCAGCTGCTCGTCGGGTACGTGATGGTCGCAGATAATGAAATCGATGCCAAGGCTCTTCGCATAAGCAATCTCTTCGACCGCCTTGATGCCGCAGTCGAGGACGATAATCAGTTTCACGCCTGTTGCATAGGCGTAATCAACACCCGTCATCGACACCCCGTAGCCCTCGTCGTAGCGGTCGGGGATGTAGTAATCGACGTTGGAGTGGAACTTCGTCAGAAAACGGTAAACCAACGCTACTGCTGTGCATCCGTCCACATCATAGTCGCCATAGACCATGATGCGCTCCTTTCTCCCTATGGCCTGGTTCAATCGGTCAACGGCCACGTCCATGTCGTTCATCAGGAACGGGTCGTGAAGTTCCGCGAGCTGAGGCCGGAAGTAACGCTGTACAGCATCGTGAGTGGATATTCCGCGTTGCAATAGCAGACGGCAGATAGTGGTGGGCAAACCCGCCGCTTCCGACAACTGCTTAGCTGCTGCTTCCTGCTCTGGTGTTGAAGGTGCGTAGTTCCATAAGTAATTCATTATATGTTTGTTTTTTATTGAAATCGGTCGCAAGAAGGCATAGTTAGGGGATGCCTTCGTAAGGTGGATTTCGAGTGCGTTTTTTTTCAAAAAAGGGCATACTCCACCAATTTAATTGGTAAAGTTACATCTTTTCTCTGAAAAACAAACAATAAAAAATGTTAATAATGCGAAAATCATACAGATTCAAGCATTTTGGGCAAAGAACGACCGATTTTGTACCTGACGGACTCGACACGTCTGATGCACTGGCGGACGCGACACGTCGCGTCCCTACAGGTGCAAACTATTCGCACAGCAACTGACAAATCTCGTCCTGGAAGGCGCGGCAGCGGTTCATGCTCAGCACACCATTGGTCAGTATGGCGAAAGCCAAGTCGTCGCCGTTGGAGGCCTTGGCGTAGCCACTCAGACAGCAGGAGTTGGCACTCGACCCTGTCTTGGCATGGACGCGTCCTGTGGCAGGACCGTCGGTCATGCGCATGCTCAGCGTACCGCTCTTGCCTGCGACAGTAAGGTAGGAGTAGAGAGGCGAATAGAGTTCCATTTTTCGGTTGTAGGCATAGGTCAGTAACTTCACCTGGCTCTCGGCGCTCATGTTGTCGTAAGAGCTCAGGCCGCTTCCATCCACAATGCGGAGGTTGAAATTGTCGCAACCAGCGTGGGCCAGTGTGTTCTTCAGCAAGACCAAGGCGTCGTCAGGTGTCGCCCCGCTCTTCCTCTTCATGCTGGCCAGACGGTAGAACACCGATTCGGCATACAGGTTGTCGCTGTCCTTGAGCATGGTGGGGAGCACACGTGATAGCGGGTGGCTCACCCGACACAGTTCCTTGCCTCGGGGCGACACGCCACTGGGTGAGATCAGCAGTCGTTTCATGTCGATTTCCACTCCGGCTTTCTGCAGTTCCGAAGCCAAAGTGCGGAGGCAGTGCAGGTCGGGGTCGGGCAGCATGTTCAGCCCTTTGCCCGATTGGCGCTGGTGGTTGAAGAAGAGCGGGGTGAGGTAGGGGGTGACGACAGAAGGGTAATCGTCCCAGCTCCATCCCTTGCCCATGCGCAGTGTGTCGGTCATACTCAAGTCTCCTATCAGCCGGCCATTCACTCGGCTGATGCCGGCTTGTTTCACCGATCGGGCCATTGCCTGTAGGTCGCCTTGGCTGAGCAACGGATCGAAACCGCCTACCACTACCAAGTCCCCCTGTAGCGTGCCACCACTGACCATACCGTTCTGGTGGAGTGTGGTGTGGAACTGTCCCTTCACGCCGAGGTGCTCCAGGGCACTGATGGCTGTCAGAAGTTTGAGCGTGGAGGCGGGAATCATCTGCTGCCGCTCATGGTAGTTGAACAGGAAGGTGTCGGCGCTCAGGTTGAAGACACTGATGCTCGTCGCCATCGGCAACTCGTCGAGCTGTGCCTCCAGCTGGTCGAACTTGCGGTTCATCTGCTCTGTCCAGGGATCGGTGGATTGGCTTTTCTGTGTTTCTTCTTTTTTGCAGCCGCTCGCCAGCAATGCGAAAACGACGGCTATGACGTATAGTGTTTTTTTCTTTTGGAGACTCATGATGTTTGTCAATTTTACGATGTTGTATCTTGGTGAATGGATAGTCTTCTGCTGCTCAAAGGTGCATCGCATCGTGCTTTCAATATACAAATATACGATAATAATCCGACAAGAGTGCCACTGAATGAGTAAAAATATGTTAATACTTGTCTTCTGGCTTATATCAGTGATAGTTTTTCTGGGTGCTGACTATCTTTATCAACGAAACAATCATTCAAAAAACTAAAAAACTTAAGATTATGATTATGACCACCACACCTTCCTTGGAAGGATACCCCATCAAGAACTACATCGGAGTAGTCACAGGAGAAACCATCATTGGTGCCAACATTGTCAAGGATTTCTTCGCAGGAATCAGAGACATTGTCGGAGGCAGGAGCGGAGCGTATGAGGATGTGCTGCGCGAGGCCAAGGACACAGCTATGGCAGAGATGCAACAGAGAGCGCAGCAAATGGGCGCCAACGCCATCGTAGGCATCGATCTCGACTACGAAACGGTCGGACAAGGCAACTCCATGCTCATGGTGACATGCAGCGGCACAGCCGTGATTGTATAAGGGGACTGATCCCCTACTTATTTCCCATTCCAAATTACATTGTGTGTTATTTTTTATACTACGTTTGGCGGGGCGGGCGCTGTGAAAGCGCTGGTCCCGTTTCTCTTTTTTTACTCCTTGAAAGTGCCGCGACATGCCCCTAACCACGCTTTCTACCCTCGTTTAGGCTCGTAAACACATAAATAATATTAAAATCTTCGCTATCCACCTTTTTTTGTGCTAACTTTGTATCGTGAAATGATGTGGACGGATGTGAACACCACTTCGGAGTCCACTGATATGTCATGATTATGGCTTCACTATATACACGCGATACAACAAAAACGATATAGGATGAAAAAACTATTTTCAACTTGCATGGCCTTCTTGATGGTTGCCCTCGTCTTTACTTCATGCTTTGGTGACGACGACAACCATGCCGAGGCAGAAGTGAACTATGCGGCAGCGATTGATTCCCTGCGTTTCACCGACAAAGCAGACACTCTTTTCGCCAACCTCATCAAAGAGGCATTGTGTAGCGAGCAACTCAAAGTGGCAGGACGTGCCTCGACGTTCAAGGAAAAAGCCGAAATAGGGTACAGCAGCACCGTCATGGCTGCGGCTGTATGCGATACGATGGCCAACAGTGATTATATCAAGGTGCTGCAGAATGTCCGTCTTGCCGACGTCAAGTCGGTCATCTACTCAGCACATGCCGATTCCCTCGCCAAAGAAGGCATGAGCAGCCCCGAAGTTGTTCCCATCAGTGCTTTCACAGCCTATCTTTCACTCCACTCCTCTTTTCAGGGAAAGGCCATACGTCAATACACACGGGTTTTCAAGTAAACACCTATTTCAGCTATTGTGGACTACAACAGCATCATCCAGCATTACTACAAGAAAGATACCGATATCTACCGCATACTCTACACGCATAGCAGGTGTGTGGCAGATATGGCATTGGAAATTGTCAACCGTCATCCAGAACTGCATGCCGATCCCGCATTCGTGGAAGAGGCGGCCATGGTGCACGATATTGGAATCTTCCGATGCCATGCACCGGCTATCGCTTGTTTCGGAACCGAACCCTATATCTGCCACGGAACCATTGGGGCGGAAATCATGAGAGAGGAAGGTTTTCCCAGGCATGCGCTCGTCTGCGAGAGGCATACAGGAGCGGGACTGACCCTCAACGACATCATCTCGCAACAACTGCCCATTCCACACCGCGACCTCACACCCCAGTCCATAGAGGAGAAAATCGTCTGCTTTGCCGACAAGTTCTTCTCCAAGACCAGACTTGAGGAACGAAAGACCATGGAACAAGCAGTCAACAGTCTCAGGAAATTCGGAGACGAGGGAGTCAACAGGTTTCTCTCTTGGGGTGAGATGTTCCTCTGAACAATGAAAGGATGATGTTTTTATAGGAATTACGTACAGTGAAGTTGAGATTCTGCATATTAGTGATGGTACTGCTTGCCATTTTCGCAGTGCCTGAGAGTGGAGGCCATACCTACAGCGGACGGACCTTCCCCACCTCACTGCGTCCGGACACCATCAACGACTCCATCACTGCAGGCATCAACGACACCATTGATTCCGTCCAGCTAAGGAAACAAATCCAAAAGACTGACAGCATCGGCAACGATTCGGCCAATGTTGTGAAACCTGCGGAGACAACTGCCAAAGGAAACCCTCTTGCCACTCAGTGGAACGACTCCATCGCCGCGGCAGAGGATTCCATCAAGCGCCAGCGGAAGAAAGCGCTCGACCATCCCGTGGCATACGAGGCCAAGGACTCCATCATCTTCTACCTCGACAACAAGAACGTCTTCCTCTACGGCCAGGCCAAGGTCAACTACACCAACATCGAACTTGTGGCCGACAGCATTGTCGTCAACCTCGACAGCTCCATCGTGCACGCATCGGCTGTCAGGGACACCCTTGGACAACTGCATGGCAAACCCGTCTTCAAACAAGGCAGTGAAGAGTATGAGTCGGAAAACCTCAGCTACAACTTCGAGACCAGAAAGGGATTCATTGAGAACGTCTATACCGAGCAGCAGGAGGGATTCCTCAGGGGGCAGGAGTCGAAAAGAGGGTCGGAAGGCGAGGTCTATCTCAATCACGCCACCTACACCACTTGCGACGAACCCCACCCGCACTTCTATATCGCCATGTCGAAGGCAAAGGTCTATCCAGGCAAAAGTGTCTATTCTGGCCCTGCCTGGCTCGTGGTAGAGGATGTGCCATTGCCGCTGGCCATACCTTTCGCCTATTTCCCCTTCACCGACAAGTACTCATCGGGATTCATCATGCCATCCTATGGAGATGAGAACAAACGAGGATTCTACCTGCGCGATGGTGGTTACTATTTCGCCTTCAACGACTACATGGACCTCAAGCTCACAGGAGAAATATTCACCAAGGGTTCGTGGGGTGTGGCGGCTCAGTCCAACTACAAGAGAAGATACAAATATTCGGGAAGTTTCTACTTCAACTACCAAGTCACCAAAACGGGTGAGAAGAACCTGCCAGACTATAACGAGATCAAGAACTTCAAGATACAATGGACACACCGACAGGACCCCAAGTCCAGTCCCAACAGCTCGTTCTCTGCATCGGTCAACTTCGCCACCCAGAGTTATGAGCAAAACAACCTCACCAGCCTCTATAACCCAACGGCATACTCACAGACAACCCGAACGTCGTCAGTCAGTTATTCGAGAACTTTTCCCAAGATAGGCTTGTCCATCTCCTCCAGTTTCAATATCTCGCAGAACATGAAGGACTCCATCCTGTCGCTCACCCTGCCCGACCTGAGCATCTCGCTCGCGCAGTTCTATCCCTTCAAGAAAAAGAAGCTGGCGGGAAAGGAAAGATGGTACGAGAAGATATCCGTCAAATACACTGGAAACATCAGCAACAGCATATCCACCAAGGAAGACAAGGTCTTGAAGTCCAGCCTTGTCAAGGACTGGAGAAACGGTATGAAGCACAACATACCCATCAGCGCCACATTCAATCTCTTCAACTACATCAACGTCACTCCGCAATTCAACTATACAGAGCGATGGTACACCAAGAAGGTCAGACAGAGCTACGACCAACAGCTCTATCAGGTCGTCAACGACACCATCTACGGTTTCAACCGAGTCTATAACTACAACCTCAGTCTTTCGGCCAACACGAAAGTGTATGGATTCTTCAAGCCCAACAAGAAGATTTTCGGCGATAAGATCCAAATGGTGCGTCATGTCTTCACCCCGTCCATCAGCTACAGTTATGCTCCCGACTTCGGAGCAAGCAAATACGGCTACTGGGACACCTACACCAAGACGGATGCCAACGGCAACGTGTCGCTCGTGTCCTATTCACCCTACCAAGGGGCTCTCTATGGAGTGCCGGGAAAAGGCAAGTCGGGATCCATCAGTATGGACATCTCCAACAATGTCGAGATGAAAATCAAGGACCGCAACGACTCCATCAAGAAAGTGAGCATCATCGACGAACTCGGTGCCAGCCTGTCGTACAACATGTCGGCAAAGACGCAGCC
This sequence comes from uncultured Bacteroides sp., assembly GCA_946628545.1. Taxonomy (GTDB): domain Bacteria; phylum Bacteroidota; class Bacteroidia; order Bacteroidales; family Bacteroidaceae; genus RUG11857. Next base: position 21,583 of record CAMOWU010000025.1, read on the forward strand.
ATGGTCCAACCTCTCCACACGCATCCGTCTCAAGCTCGGCAAGTCATTCACCTTCAACATGAACGCTGTGTTCGCCACCTATGCTTATGAGTTCGACAGGAACGGAAACGTCATTGTCGGCAACCGCACGGAGTGGAGCTACGGACGATTCGGACGTTTCCAGGGCACCAGCAAGAACCTTTCCTATACCTTCAACAATAGTACTTTGAAGAAATGGAAGGAGGCACTCTACAAGCTGCTCGGCAAGGAGGTGGAATCGGAAACAGCCAGCGTAAACATTGAGTCCGAGGATGAAGAATCCGAGGACCTCATGGATCTTGAAACCAACGAGGAGAAGACGGCGGGCAACGGAAAGGACATGGGCAAGAATGCCAGTGAAAACGGACTCGACAGCGATGGATACATGGAGTTCGCCATTCCATGGTCCTTCTCTATATCCTATGGTATCACCATGGCAGAAGACCGTTCGGCACAGATCAATGTCAAGACCATGCGCTATCCTTACAAGTTCACGCAGAACCTCAACTTCTCGGGAAACATCAAGCTGTCGAACAACTGGAACATCAACTTCTCGTCGGGATGGGATTTCAACAGAAAAGACATCTCCATGACCACCGTCTCACTCACCCGCGACATGCACTGCTTCAACATATCGGCCGGACTGGTCTTCGGTACCTATCAGTCCTACAACCTCACACTCAGGGCTAAGGCTTCAACACTCACCGACGCACTCAAGTACGACAAGAAGAGCAGTTACTCGAGCAACATTCAGTGGTACTAATATTTTTTGTTCTATGAGAAATTCTTCTTTGCTTTTGGCTTTGTTTGCCATCATCAGCACCGCGGATATCAAGGCGCAGCAGGCAGACATGGGCATCTTCAACCATCTCGCTGCCGGAGTGGGTGTCGGTACGACAGGCGTATCGTTCAACCTCGCCGCACCCGTCACCGACCATCTCGCAATCACAGCGTCGGTCGATTGGATTCCCGACTTCCGCCGCAAAGACAATATCGACTACTACCTCTACCAGAACCTGAGTGAGTACGGACTCGGACAGTGGGAGTCGGGCACACATACACTCACTATGAAAGGAGGACTGGGTAGAGTGCAGGGCTCCTTCATCCTCAATGTCTATCCTTTCCGCAATTCCAGTGTTTATGTGGCTGCCGGAGCCTATTTCGGAGGAGACAGGGTGCTCGATATGGACGGCAACAGCGATGACCTGCGGTCGGACATCAACCAAGTCAAAGCGCTCTACGATAAAGTCGTTGCCTATAGCCAAGCCACTGGAAAGCAAATGCCAGCCATGCCTGCAGGTTATGAGGACATGCAGAATTCCGACGGACATGTCAATGCCTATATCAAGACCAAGGCTTTCCGCCCCTATCTTGGCATCGGATATGGAAGGGTTGTACCGCGCGACCACCGTCTGGCTTTCAACTGCGAGCTGGGGTTGCAGTTCTCAGGAAAATATAGTCTCTCGTCCGACAACACCTCCGATGCTGTGCTGCATGTACTGGGAGTGGACGACAAATATGCCGACATCATCGACAACCTCAACAAGTTCAAACTCTATCCAGTGTTGAAATTCCGGCTGGCAGGCAGAATCTTCTGATGCCAGTCCGTCACACGTAGGGACGCAACGGTTTGTAATATAAAAAGGATGAATAATCAGCCAGAAAGAACTTATAGTTTGGATTTTGTCAAAGGTATTGCCGCATTGCTGATTGTATGTCTGCACTGCCCCAATACCGATTCCATCGACAGTTTCGTTCATGTGTTAGGCCGCATGGCTGTGCCCATGTTCTTTATCATCACTGGCTATTTTCTGCCCCTCATGATTCAGAAAGGCCGCCTTCCTGGACATGCTAAGAAAATATTGGGCATACTGGTTGGCGCCACCGTGCTCTACCTGCTTCTGTTTGTCATCGGACACCACAACCAGAGCCTAAGTTCACTGTTTGAGAAGATTGTTGATTGGAAAAACTTGCCACAGAGATTTTTATGGGGTAGATTGCCCTTGTCCATGTATGCCGGACACTTGTGGTTTCTGGTGTCGATCCTTTATATATTGGTGATGATTGGTCTGTTTGTCAAGAAATACCCGCTGAAGAACCTGTATGTTCTTATTCCGCTACTTTTCTTGGCAGGATACGTGATCAGTTCTTTTGATGTGGACAATTCTTTGAGAGGATATTATCAGAACTATATTTTCATCGGTTTTCCATACGTTCTGTTGGGTAGTTTTATCAACGGGAAAATGAAGGATATCCAGCTGAAGAACAGAACGTTGATCATGTTGATCATCTTCTTTTTCCTCATCTATGCCTTCGAGATTTTCCTTTATGTCAAGTTGGGATTGCCTTCTCATAGAGAACATTATCTGGCTATCATCCCTTTGGTCAGCTTGATATTGATTGTTGCCGCTAAGAATCCGATGATAGGCCATCGTAGTTTCATCACTGTGATAGGCCGAAAATATTCAGTTTATATCTATGTGGTACATTTTTATATCGTGAACAATATGTGGCTTTTTACCCACCAACTGCCTTTTCAATCCAAGTTCCACATGTTGGCTTCCGTCCTCGTCAGCGTTCTGATATCCATATTCTATGTGAAGGCGAAGGATGGAATGAGAAGTCTTTATCAAAAGAAATCCTGACCTCAAGCCTTTTGTATTTTCCAAATAGGAGGTGCGGCATTCCTGCCGCACAAAATATTCAGCATTCCTGCCTAACACCCCAGAGTTGAGCCAAAAGAAGTGAAGGAAGTGGCTCAATTTCGTAAGTTTTGTTTTGGAATTTAAATAAAAATATGTATTTTTGTCTGTGCATTTGTAAAAATACAGAAAATGGGGAAATTCATTGACTTTGGCAACGAAGGATTCCAGTCGGCTCGCAACGGAGAATATATCGATAAGTCAGGGCTGATAGAACGTATCAACAGGACACTGTTCAGTGAGCAACGTTTCAGTTGTGTCACACGAAGTCGTCGTTTTGGCAAGTCCATGGCGGCCAAGATGCTTTGCGCCTACTACGACCATTCTTGCGACTCGCGCGAACTATTCTCGGATCTGAAGATTGCCCTATCCCCGTCATACGAAAAACACCTCAACAAATACCCGGTCATTTTTCTCGACATCTCCGATTTCGTGACTCGTTACAATGAAGATACCATCGTTAAAGAGATGGATGTACAGATTAGGGAAGACATTCATTCTGTTTATACCGATGTGCCGGTATTGGACAGCGACGATCTGATGGACTATCTCTTCCGCATTGCTCAGGCAACAGAACAGCGGTTCATCTTCATCATTGACGAGTGGGATGCTATCTGCCGTGAATTCAAGTCTGGTACGAAAGTTATGGATGAATATGTGAACTGGCTCAGGCGAATGTTCAAGGGAGGTCTTTCGATGCGTGTCTTCGCTGCTGTTTATATGACAGGTATTCTGCCCATCAAGAAATACGACACTCAGTCGGCTCTCAACAACTTCATAGAATATTCCATGTTGGAACCCAGAAGTCTTTCCCATTATTTTGGTTTTACCAAAGAGGAGGTGCAGGCTTTGTCAGCCCAAAACGGCATGGATTATGATGAATTGGAAAAATGGTACGATGGTTACCAGATAGGCGATGAAACGTCGATTTTCAATCCCAACTCTGTGATTCAAGCTATTGATGTAGGCCGTTGTCGCAGTTATTGGGCTTCTACAGGTGCCTACGATGCTGTGTCCAACTATATCCAAATGAACTATGAGGGCTTGAAGGACCACATCATCCGTATGTTGGCTGGAGAACGCTGTAAGGTTGACCCTACAGGATTCGGTAACGACATGTTTGACATCCGCAATAGGGATGATGTGTTGACCGTACTCATACATCTTGGTTACTTGTCTTATAACTGGCGCGACCGTGAATGTTATATTCCTAATCGGGAAGTGGCTGGCGAAATGGTGAATGCCATCAAAACCAACAACTGGCAGCGTCTGACAGATGCCATAGAACAGTCGGAGCAACTGCTCAAATCCACCCTTATGGGTGACGAGAAAGCTGTTGCTATAGGTATAGAACTGGCACATGACGAGAACACCAGCATTCTCTCCTATAATGATGAGAATTCTTTAGCTTGCGTACTCACTATTGCATACTATTACGCCCGCAATGATTATGTGATTCACCGTGAATTAGCCAGTGGCAAAGGTTTTGCGGATTTAGTTCTTATTCCGAGAAAAAGCGTGGATTCACCAGCCATGGTGATTGAACTCAAATACAACCATGATGCAGACTCAGCCATCGACCAAATCCACCGCAAGTGTTATCCCGCCAAAGTGAAGCAATACACTGGCAACCTACTCCTGGTCGGCATCAGCTACGACCGCAAGACCAAGACCCATGAGTGCGTAATTGAAAGGTTATAGGTTATTGTATTTCTTCCAGTTCTCCTGTTTCGGAGTCAATGATGAAGCCGCGGACCACAATGTCTTTTGGCACAAGTGGATGGGTCTGGATGGTCTCTACTGTTTTTCTTACGGATGTTGGCGTGTCTTTGAATCCTTCCAGCCAATGGTGGAGGTCCATGCCGCATTTCTGGATGGTGTCGAGCGTTTCGTCTGTCACACCTCGGCGGTTCATCTCGTGGCGGAAATGGTCGAAACTCATGTGGCAGGCACCGCAATGAGAGTGTGCCACTACCATGATTTCTTCTACGCCCAGTTCATAGATGGCGACAATCAGACTGCGCATGGCAGAGTCGAAAGCTGAGATGACCAAGCCTCCTGCATTCTTGATGATCTTGGCATCGCCGTTCTTCAGTCCGAGTGCGGCGGGCAGCAGTTCTGTGAGTCGTGTGTCCATACATGAAAGTACAGCCAATTTTTTGTCGGGATATTTGTCCGTCAGGAACTTCTCGTAGGCTCTTTGTTCTACGAAAGTCTTATTGTAACTGATAATCTGGTCAATCATATTTGGTGTGTATGAGAGTTGATGAGTAGATTTCTGTAAAAAAGTGGAAACCCCTTGTTGTGTTTTGCTGATTCAAAATTATGAATAATTTCGTATATAGCGAAAGATGTCGGCATAAATACTGCGAAAAAGGCCGTTTCGCATATTTTGTGCGCTTTTTTTACAACCTGTAGGGACGCGACGTGTCGCGTCCGAATGATAGCAGACGCAACATGTCACGACCGAATCATAACAGTCGCGACGTGTCGCGTCCGAATGATAGCAGACACAACGTGTCGCTTAAGGTTTTTCTATATATCGTTTATCCGCGCAATGATTCATCCTATCCATTGATAGGAGGTTCGGCATTCCTGCCGAACATTTTGTTCGCCATTCCTGCCGAACGTTTTTTTGTTCGCCATTCCTGCCGAACGTTTTTTTGTGCGCCATTCCTGCCGAACTTTTTTGTGCGGCAGGAATGCTGCACCTCCTAATATATTTCTTTTGTTACTTCACCAAGATTTTCTTGCCATTCTTGATAACAATACCTTTTTGTCCCTCTGTCGCAATCATCCCGTTCAGTGTGTAACCCAGGGAAGCCTCATCTGTATTGTCAGCCTTCATCGAATGAATGCCGGAAGCGTCCCCAACGGTTTCTATGCGGATGGTTCCTGTGAGTTGCCTGATATTATCGGCACCCGAGGTAGCCTTGCCGAGGATATACAATCCACTATAACGACTGGCTGCGCCATAGAACATCACGACATTGCCCCAGGGTGAGAATAAAGCCAGAGTTCCGGCTGGGCAGTCGCCCTCAATGCAGTCTGCCCCGTGGCTGACCTCCGTAGGAGGGTAGAAAATTTTCTCGTTGTTGCCGTAGTTCTCAACTGTGACCTCCAAGGGCAGCATCTGATAGAGCGATTTGGCGGCACTGGTCTCGTTGAGTTCGTAGGTGATGGTATTTGTGCCATCCGAAACCCGTATCTTCATGGCGTCTGATATGTTGTTGTCGGTGAAGTTGATTTGTTGCAGCCACTGGCTGACGAGCGAGCTGGCAATGCTGACTTGTGAGGAACGGATCCACAAGCTCTTGCTATAGTATTTGCCGTTGGAAACCAATCGCTTGCAGTCTGCCTCCACGCCGCTGATACCACTGCTGGCACTCGACACAATCAGTCCGATGTTCTTGCCGGTCATCTGGAATCCGTAGTTGAAGAGGAAAGTCTGCATTGGAGCCGCCATTTGGCTCCACCAAAGTGGGGTGACGATGATGATGTTCTGATAGTCGCTTATCGAAACGCTGACAGGGTCGATGGCTGGATAGCTGCTTTCATTGTTGGGGTTGGCCTTGATGGCATTGAGCAGTTGAGTGCCTAAGGCGTAGTTGTTCGCCTCGTACCGCAGTCCTTTCTCTGCGGGCTGAATCTCCAGAACGTCAGCCGTGATCTGGTTGGACAGCGCATTTGTAATGGACTTGCAGTTGCCTGTGTAGCTGTAGTACACAATCAGTGTCTTTGCCTGGACCGAAGCAAGGCTGACGGTCAGCAGGAGTGTGAAGAATAGGATGGTTCTCTTCATTGTCGTCATTTTGTTTTATTTGTCAGATTCCACGCTTCGGATGCAGCTGAGGGCATTGAGCGTGCGAGGATAGCCGATGAAGGGAAGGTTGGAGGAGATGACGGCAATGAGCATATCCTTGTCGTTGCCTACATGGTAGTTGCCGGCGATATGTCCCTTCAGTTGCGGTTCGCAACCACCTTGTGCGGCGAGGAAACAAAATGTGATTAGCTCACGCATCTTCAGGTCGAGCCCCGTGCGAGTGTAGTAGTCACCAAAGCAGTTGTCGGCCAGCCATTTGTTGATGTGGCGGCTGTCTTCTGGACCAGATTTCCAGAAGTCGCGCATGCCGTCGCCGAAACAGCCGACCTGTGCCTCTGTACCCGCTTCGCGACGGTTCTCCATCGTGGTGGTCTGCTGTGAGGCCAGCGGCAATGCGATGCCACGGGCAGTCAGTATCTCATTCGTGGCAGTCAGGAACGGACGGACGCGTCCCATGCCCAGATAAGCGGTGGCTTGATAGACGATTTCCTTCACTTCAACAGGTGTCACGCCCTTGTTGAGTGCCTCTGGCAGCAGTGCCCGATATTCGTCTATGCCCTGACAACCCAAGAGTGTTGCCAAATAGCAGATATAGCGGGTGTGGTCATCAAGGCGCGTCTTCACCTGATCCACCACCTCGCCGAAGGCGAAATCATTGAAACGCTGCATGTATTCACCATCGGCGACGCTGAGCATTTCGCCACTGGCGGGCAGTTTGTCGTAATCTGCATCTGTGACAGGCTCCAGCCACTCGTTGGAAGCACCTTCCTCAACCTTCGTCATATAAGTGATGTGCTGCATCCATGAGTCTTTGGCTGCACCGTGCCAGTGCTTTGCCTCGGCTGGAATGGCAACTACCACCCCAGGGCGCAGTACAACAGGCTTCTTTCCCTCTTCGACATACCAGCCGCAACCAGCCACGCAGACGAGCACCTGCACCGACTTGTGGTGGATGTGCCAGTTGTTGCGGCAACGGGGCTCGAAGGTGACGTTCACAGGGCCTCCGTTCTCGGCATCGAGAGGAGCCAGATAACTGTTGCCGATGAAATATTGGGCGTAAGCTGTGTTCAGCTCGCCCTTCGGCCATACATTAAAATCCACGTTCTCTTTCATGTTCTCTTGTGCATTGATATGCGCCACTGCCAAGAGCAGCGCTATGACGGTTGTAATAATTCTCATTGTTTTGTCTGAAATAGTTGTTGGGCATTCTTCCATAGGATCATCTCCTGATACGGTGCAAGGTCTGGCACGCTCGTGAGATACTATTCCATACTGTGTTCCCAGCCGCCACGGGTGTCAATGCCTGTGGCGTCGGCGAGTTGTTCCAAACGGGTTACCTCTTCGGCTGTCAACTGTATCTTGGCAGCCTCGGCTGCCTCGATGACATGCCGTTCCTTCGTGGCTCCTATGATGGGCATGGTGCCCTTTGCGATAGCCCAGGCAATGCCGATCTGAGAACAACTGGCTCCGTACTTCTCGCCGATAGCTTTCATCTCGTTGGTCAGTGCTTCCAGCTGCGGAAGCACGGGGTTGTACTTCTGTCCGCGCTCACTCTCCTCGGGCAGCGGATTCTCCTTGTTGTATTTACCAGAGAGCGCGCCTTGCTCCAACACCATGTAGGCCCAGAACTCGATACCGTTTTCCTTGCAAAAGTCCAGCTCGCCGCCTTTTTCCGACGAGCGATAGAGCAATGAGAAATGGTTCTGAACGGCAGAAACCTTGAAGCCTGCCTCGGCGAGAATCTCGTTGGCGCGCTGGATCTCCTTGATGTTATGGTTCGACACGCCCACACGCTTCACTTTACCCGACTGCAGCAGGGGGATCAGCCCTGGAGTCCAACGCTCCACGTCCATCGGGTTGTGAATCCAGTAGATGTCGATGTAGTCGCAGCCCATGCGATCGATAGACGCATCAGCCATCTTCTCCACAGAATTTTCGAACACCTCAGCGATCTGTGGCGTGAACTTCGTGGAAATCTGCACATCCTTGCGGTCATACGCCTTTGCCAATGAGCCGAGAATCTTCTCCGACTCGCCCATGCCGTAGGCTGTTGCAGTGTCCCAAAGGCTCAGTCCTGCTTTCATCGCCGCATCGAATACGGGTTTCAGGTTCTCAACGTCGGTCTTGCTGCCAAAGACCTTGTCACCTCCAAATGCACCTGCGCCCCAGGCCCAGGTGCCTAATGCAATTTTTGCCATCATATTCTTTTATTTGTTGATTAGTTTGACTTTGGTGAGATGATGCATTCAGACGAGAACTCTAACTTGTTTGAATGGCAGAGCGCGAAAGGGTGAGGGTAGGGGGCTCTGCCCTGAAAATACATCTTCACTGTTTCTAATGGCAAAGGTACAATGAAAATACAGTCAGCTTGTTAATTAAAATACAGATTGTTCTACCAAAACCACCGAATCAGACAAAAAAAGTGTAACTTTGTAGTTGTAATGAAGGAAATTACGCATATATTCCATTTACGATTTCCATCGCCAGGTCTTTTTGACGATGGAGGTGATGGTATGCGTGATTGTACGCAGATGGAAGTTCTTACCCAGCACAATCAGCAGGACGGCTGAAAGAATGAGCACAATTCCGACGGCAAGACGTAGGGTGAATGATTCACCAAACAGTGTCACACCAATGGCGACAGCAGTCAATGGCTCCAGGGCGCCCATGATGGCTGTAGGCGTGGCTCCCACCTCGTGAACTGCTACGGTCATCAGTACCAGTGAGAGAACCGTTGGCACCAGCCCCAACCAACAGGCAAAGAACCATGCTCGCGGAGACGGGGGCAGCATCAGATGCAGGTCGGGAGAGGTCAGCGAGTAGGCCAGCAAAGACATCATACAGATCAACAGCACATAGAACGTGAGTTTCAACGACGACATGCGGATGCTCGACTGGTTGACCACTACGATATATACGGCGTATGTCAGCGACGACATCATGACCAGAAACACGCCTGTCGTACTGAGCGAAACGCCTGTATCACCCCTGTAGAGCAAGCAGATGCCTGCTAATGCGAGAATGATGGCCGTTACCGTTGATGCCGTTACCTTCTCTTTGAAGCATGCAGCCATAATGACTGCCACCATGACGGGATAGACAAAAAGGATGGTAGAGGCGATGCCGGCATCCATGAATCGGAAACTCTGATAATACGTGATGCTCGATGTGGCAAAGAGCAGGCCGAGTGAGCCAAGCGTCTTCAATTCTCCACCACTGATTCGGAAAGATTTACGCTCGATGAGCAACATGACAGCCAGCATCAGCACCGCCATGGAGAAACGATAGAAAAGGACGGACGAGGTATTCACGCCCTCCTCATAAAGTGGCAAGGCACCAAACGGATTAGTGCCATAGCAGACTGCCGCCAGTATGCCGCAGATGATTCCTTTATGCTTCATTCTACAAAAATCAATGACCTTATTTTTTTCAGGGTGCAAAGTTACGAAGAAATCCCCAAACCTGTATCCCTGAATCTGGTTTTACTGTCGTCCTTTTATCTATTCACCCTATATCCTTTTGGGTCGCTGTGCTCAAAATTTCAGGAAAATCTCTTAGGATAATAATTCAGAAATTTTTGAATCAAATTTTTCGGTAATTTTGAGCGTAGCGACCCTCAACAACAGCCTCTTTTCTATATGACAAACATGTTATTTCATTGTTTACGGTAGGAGGTGCGGCATTCCTGCCGCACAAATGCATTCGTTGTCGCATCAATATAACAAATCGTTAGGAGGTGCGGCATTCCTGCCGCACAAATATGTTCGTCAGGAATGCCGCACCTCCTACTTGGCACTGAGTAGCTACATGTTTAGATGCTCTTGATGAATTTAGCCGGATTGCCACCTACAATCGTATTGGGTGCCACATCCTTCGTCACAACGGCACCTGCAGCCACCACGGCGTTCTCGCCGATGGTCACGCCGGGCAGGATAATGGCTCCCACACCAATCCAGGCATTGCGACCGATATGCACGGGTTTGCAGCGCAGCACCATACGGTTGTCGAAGTCGTGGTTGTCGGTGACGATGCGCACGTTCGGACCAATCATCACACCGTCGTCAATGGTGATGCCACCAGCTGCCATGCACGTCAGCGAGTGGTTCACAAACACGCCCTTGCCGATCTTCATCTGACGGGCGAAGTCAATCTGAATGGGTGGCATCAGATAACTCGTCTTATCGAGATGGCCTCCAAACAATTCTTCCTCCAGAGGACGAATCTGATCTGGTTGAGGAGCGGTGGTGTTGATTCTGAAACAAATGTTGGCGCAGTCGGTCATGTGCTTGATGGCCTCTGCATACTCGGGTGTTGCCATATTGACGTCAGCCCCTGATCTTAATTGCTCGAAAATATCCATATCTTTTATGCGTTTTACGTTGCAAAATTACGATGAAAAAGGCAATCCGTCGTTACACGAATTGCCTCATAACTTTCACTTTTTGCAGAATGTCAACAGGATTACCCCCAGGGTCAGACATTCTGAAACAGGGACGGCAAGCCACATGCCTTGAGGAAAAACCAATTGAGGCATCAGGATAAATGCTGGAACAAGGAAAACCAGACCGCGAAGCAGCATGTAGAGCGTAGCCCGACCGTTCTGCTCTATGGACTGATAGTATCCTATAATAGCTATGTTCAAAGCAAAGAACACTGAAGAGGCGGCAAACAATGGAAGACCTGCCGTGGCTATCTCGTAGGGTTTGGTTCCTGTCTGAAGGAAAATGCTGATCAGCGGTGTTGAGCCAAGAGTGAGTACTGCCGTTGCCAGCAGGCCGCAGACAGCAGCGGTGCGAAGGCTCAGCCTGAAGGCTTCACGAACGCGATCCTCATAGCCGGCACCGTAATTAAAACTGATAATGGGCTGGGCCGACTGTGCCACCGAGTTATTGACCATGAACACGATGGGATAGAGATAGCAAGCCACGCTAAAGGCTGCCACACCATCTTCGCCCATCAATCGGATAAAGACATAATTGCCAGTCAGCATGATCATCGACATGGCCAGTTCTCCGAGCATCGACGAAAAACCGCTGCGCGACATATATCCAATATTTCGAAGTGTCAGATAAAGGCTTGTGCGGCTTAGTTTGAGCCGATATAGATGTACTGACCGACTTCGACGAAGCATATACCAGGCAACCATTCCCGAAGCCATGGCACAACAAATCGTCGTGGCTATGGAACTTCCCGCTATGCCCATCTTCATCGGAAACACAAACAGCCAATCGAAAAAGATATTCAGAATGCCAGGAACAATGCCTACGGCAGATGCAAAACGTGGCGAGCCATCCAACCGGATAACGAAAGTGCCAATGGTCTCAATGAGTATGAAGACGCACCCAGGAAAAAGTGGTATGAGGTATTGCAGGGCTAATGGCATCAACGCGCTGCTACATCCCATGAGACGCAGGAATGGGATGCGCCCGAAATAGAGAACGGCGGAGAGAAGACCCATCAACAGCGGAGCCACGACAAGGGCTTGGGTCACATTGATGTCTGCCGCTTTGTGGTTGCCATGAGACAAATGAATGCTGGCAACTACAGAAACTCCCACACCGAACATCAGTGCAATGCCAGTTGTCACAAGAAACAAAGGTGCAACGATATTCACTGCCGCCAGTGCATCGCTTCCCACACCCTGTCCAACGAAGATACCATCAACCACCGTGAGCAGAGACGTGAAGACCATGGACAGCAATGTGGGATAAAAGATACTGCGGAATAGAGGCCCAATCTTTGATGTTCCAAAATCTATGCTGTCTCTTTCAAGGTCTTTCATTTCTTTAGCCATAATCAAAACTTTATATATTTATATGTTTTTATATTTCTATATTGTTATATCTCTATATTACTGTATGTATGATTTTTCCTCTTGTAAACGCTCTTTTCTTCAGTTTCATGCTACAGAGTTGGTTTTATCTTGTCATCACTGATATTTCATATCATGTTTTTCTCGTTCCTTCTTGATTTTGACGCAGAAAGCATCATCGTTCAATAAAACGAGGGTTGGCACGGCCTTAAAAGTACCATTACTCCTGCCAGGCAAGATTTCTGTACGATTTTGGAGTCATCCCAAACCGCTGTTTGAACAGACGGAAGAAGTAGGGAACATCCCTGAAACCACTGCTGAAGCATACCTGCTAGAGTAATCCCAAGACACTATACCTGAAATAGTATAGAGTCTTAGTTACTAATCGGATACGCTAACAGAGCCTCTGTGATTTGCATATCCTTTCGGAAGTGGAAATAGATTTCCTGAAGGGATCAATGTGATAGACACGTTGTTTTGTAGTGATAAAAACAAGTGCGGGATTTCTCGCCTACATCCTCAGACACGGTTCCCGCTCCTTGTTTCTCCACACTAATTATTTCATAGGCCGTCCGTTGTAGTTGTCCATTTTTATTATTTCTGTCCACAAAACTGTAACTTTCATGCGTACATGTGTGTATGAGAAAAATCGGCCTGATTCTCTACCGAGAACCAGCCCTTTTGCTTATACATAGTCTGATATTACTCAGCAGACTCTACGATAATGCCATATTCATGGGCTTTCTTCACCAGTTTGTCAAAGTCGTTTTTGCGCCACATCTTGACGCTGCGCACTTCTCCTTCTACGTTGGACAGCACATGGTCATCGTCCCAATAGAAATCCCATGCGTCACTTTCAGAACAAATGACATTGCCGAAATGCTTACTTTCTTTGACATCTACCCTTATTTCTTCTTCAAAGTTGTAGAAAAGGTGTTTCAGAAAACGGTTGTAGTAGTATGAGTTAATATCTCCCTTGAAAGCATCCCTTAGCTTTTGTACGTTAAGAGTCTCGTTGGGTCGCTTTGCTTTCCACTGTTCGCAATATGCCTTGAAAATCAAGAACGAAGCCTCGCTCTTTGAGGCTGGTCTATTGTTGGCATTGAACCATTTGCCTTGTTCAAGTCCGACAAAATAGCGTGTGTTATCACGATTGTTGACCTTGATGATTCTATTTACGCACATTAAATGATCATCATCGCTCTTGAACTGATTGAAAAGAACGATTTTGAACAAATCCTCATTGGTGTTCCAAAATTGTTCCAGCAAAGAGTAAGGCTCTTCTGCCTGATAATTATCACCAAGCAGGGTTTGTGCCTCCTTGGGATAGATGGCGCAGAGGGCTTTCTGAAAAGCTTGTGATTCAAAAATAGTATTCAAGTCCTTGCTTTCCGTCTCGGCAATAGCAAGAATCGTATAATCTTTGGATGACTCTTCGCCATTGTTTGATGGACAACTGAGATTTCGCACATATCCATCCATTAAAGCAATCACATCTTCAGAAGTTCCATGCAGGGAAGAAAGAATGGCACAAGGCTGTATCACATGGTCAAGCAGGTCTTGGTAGGTGAGATGAATGAATGCGGCGTGCGTTGGAGGCTTGGCTCCGGATGGAGTAAGGAAAACAAGTAGCGGTTGGCAATAATTTGTAGGACAAATCTGGTTCTTGAGAATGTTGACAGCTCTGTGGTAACGAACAGTTTGAGCCTTTTCCCGGTCGTTGGCATTTCCTTCTGTGCTGTAGATTTTGTTCTCCACAACCACAGGTAAGCACCACTGTTGTTCTTGGTCATTATTGTCCGTGAAGGTAATGGTCAGTAGCATCCAGATGTCGAAACGATTATTAGCATCCTTCTTGAATCCTCCTTTGTCATTCATCTCGATAACGTTTCTAAAATCGTCTGTTGCCCCCTTTGCGAGTCCAATGATTGTCTGTTCTGTCTTAATGCTCTCTACCTGTAGTGCATAGTTGCCGGAAATCAGGTGTTGGCGCACTTGATCGTAATAGCACTTGTCTTCATCGCTGGCAAGCGTAGCCACAAGAGCAAGGAATTTCTTCAGGGGAGAGTCGTTCAGAGCATGCGATGATTTAGGATTTAACAACCATTCAAGAAAGGCACTATGGCGATTCTCGCTACGCTCAATGCCCAGCACACTAAAGACTGTACTCTGACTATAGTACGCTTTCAGTTTCTGATAAGCGGTGGTCTTGTATAAATCCAAGACTTGTTTTTCAATGATATTTGCAGCATTCATATTTTTATATATTATGTTTTTCTCGTTCCTTCTTGATTTTGAGCACAAATATAGCCATATTGCTCGAAAAATTCAAATATTAACTATAAAATAACCATTTTTATTGTCGTCTTTGATTTTTATCCTAATTGATACTCGCCCGTGCGGATAGCGGCAATGACACCACCGTCGATGAGTAGGTCGGTGCCTGTAATGAATTTGGCATGTTCTCCCAGCAGGAAGGCTGCTGCCTCGGCAATCTCGTCGCTGGTGCCTGTACGGCGTGCGGCTGAGGCATCAATCATGCGCTGGTAGCCCTCGCCATTGGCATTGAACTCATCGTAGGCCAACGGGGTGACGATCACACCTGGAGAGATGGTGTTGATGCGTGCTCGACGCTTGCGCCACGAGGTGGCTGCGGCACGCTGGGCCTGCAAGTGGTTCATGC
>CAMOWU010000026.1 GCA_946628545.1 uncultured Bacteroides sp.
ACCCAAATCTATATTGCCTATCTTCATTCGATTACCTTCTTAGATGTGAATAAAAACATGTTGTATCTTTTTACCTAACGGTTATTATTGTACTTTGCAATAGGAGGGGCGGCATTCCTGCCGCACAGATGTTAATAAAGCATGTTGTATCTTTTTACCTAACGGTTATTATTGTACTTTGCAATAGGAGGTGCGGCATTCCTGCCGCACAATAGTATCCGGCAAGAATGCCGCACATCCTGATTATTCGCTGCAAAGTTAGTACAAAAACCACGAAAACCCGTCATTTTGTCTTTTTAAAAGAATAGAGTTGCACTTGTAACTATTCAATGCAAGTAGGAGGTGCGGCATTCCTGCCGCACAAAAGAACGTTCTGAAGCCAAATCGAGGCCAAAGACTGGAATTGGTAAAAAAAGGAATTATTGTTTTGCCCTATAGGTAAAAAACGATAATTTTGCACATTCTTTTTAAACAAGCCTCGATGGTAAAAATAGACAAAACGACCATTGCATGGATGCTTTCCTACTCGGTCATCTTCTTGATATTCAATTTTCTGACTCCACTCTTCGCAGATGATTGGAATGACCGTATATATGGAACAACTGATCCTGTAGCATCCATTAAAGATGTATTTGACAGTGGAAAAGGGCTCTATTTCCTGTGGTCAGGTAGAGTCATCCCACATATCTGTATCCAGTTTTTCAACTGTATCACAGGAAAAAGTACATTCAATGTAGTAAATGCCCTGTTTTTCATGCTCTTTTTATATGGTGCTGTTGTAAACGCCAATGCAAAACGGGGGCAATCCAATTTACACTTACTCACACTGACAGTCATATTCCTTTTCCTGTTCATGCCAGGATTTGCACGATGTTGCTTGTGGTTGTGTGGTGCCTGCAACTATCTATGGGTTGGCTCTTTCATCCTTCTTTTCAACTTCCTGCTACGAAAAGACATCAAGAAGAATTTGTATCCCCTTTTGTTTGTTTTTGCCATCTTATGTGGCTGGTCAAACGAAGGCATAGTTCTGGGATTTGCTGTCGCATACTTCATTTTTGCCGTACGTAAGCGCAAGACATTGTCGAGCTCACAAAAAGTCATGCTGTCAGGTTTTTATATTGGAGTGCTTTTACTTCTTTCATCTCCAGCAAATGTCAGCCGTTTCATGTCGGGCTATACCAACCATTCCAATTCTATCAAAGAACTTGTCATAGGATTGACGCATTTCAGTAATCTCAGAATCACTTTCATCATGCTCATCGCATGCGTTTTTGCATGCAGATTCGACAAACGTAAGTACTTGGAATTCGGCAAGAAGAACCAGACGATGCTTATAGCATTGCTGACGAACTGGTTATTTCTGTTATCCACTAAACATACGTCAGACCATTCAAGATTCGGCATAGAGCTGTGCGCTCTCATCGTCTTGCTGGACAATCTTCCAGCCATGAGGAGTCAAAAGATCCTCACTTCCCTGAATGTCCTCCTGACCTTGTATCTTTGTAGTGCAATCCCAACATTATACAGTGACTACAAACAATATAAAAGGGATATCTACCAACTTCAGAATGGTGAGACAGTACTACTTGCCAACGACAGACAGAACATCTACAGCCGCTTTGTGCTGAATTACATGTTTCCCACATTTGATGACTATTATGACTCATACCATCCAGAATCCTGGCAGGTGTCAATGATAGCACAAAGACTCGGAACAGGTCCTTTCATCAGAATACCAGAAAGTCTGGTCATAGATATGATGGTAGAACCTAAATACGAACACTTCTCCACAGACAAGACTTCAACTCCACTGTACGCCATGAGGGCAACAGGGATAAAAGAAGACCAAATAGGCAATATCGTCTTTATCCTTCGCCAAAAGAATCTCAATGGGATGAACCTGTTGGAACGATGCTACGAGAAGTATGTCAGAAAGAGTGATTTGGGCGAGGTTCCATGCAGTGGATGGTCGTATGTGGTCATAGGGAATCAGCCGTATATCCTCGCTAAGAAGTCCCAGTTTGAGGATTCAAGGATTATAGATGTCCAAATCAGGCCTATTCACGATAAATAAGTGAATTATATCATGCCTGATGGGTGAAATCAAATGATTTTTATATACTTTTGCATGTAAAATATAAAAACAAGAAGGATTATGAGTACATTAGAGAAGATTTTCGCAGAGAAACTGCTGAAGATAAAAGCCATCAAACTCCAGCCCGACAACCCCTTCACCTGGGCATCGGGATGGAAGTCGCCATTCTACTGCGACAACCGCAAGACCCTCTCCTACCCCGACCTGCGCTCGTTCGTGAAACTGGAACTGAGCCGTGTCGTGCTGGAGAACTTCCAGGACGTGGACGCCATAGCCGGTGTGGCAACAGGAGCCATACCACAAGGCGCACTGGTGGCCGACGCCCTGTGCCTGCCATTCGTCTATGTCAGGTCCAAACCCAAAGACCACGGACTGGAGAACCTCATCGAAGGCGAGCTCAAGCCAGGAAGCAAAGTGGTGGTGGTGGAAGACCTCATCTCCACTGGTGGCAGCAGTCTGAAAGCCGTTGAGGCTATCCGCAAGGCCGGCAGCGAAGTGGTTGGGATGGTGGCATCCTACACCTACGGTTTCAATGTAGCTGAACAGGCATTCAAGGACGCCGACGTGCGCCTGATTACCCTCACCAACTACGAGGCCGTGCTCGAAGTGGCACTGCAGACGGGCTACATCACAGAGAAAGACATACCCGTGCTCAACGAGTGGAGACAGGATCCCGCTAACTGGAAAAAATAAGAGGCTACTACCGCCAACTGGCAATGCCTTTTTACCTTCCACTTTAACTCCCATTTTAACTTCCACTTTAACTTCCACTTTAACTCCCATTTTAACTCCCACTTTAACTCCCATTTTAACTTCCACTTTAACTCCCAATTAGGATAAACATGGCTAAATACGTAAGCAGCGTCAAACAAGTCAACTACCCACAAGCAAGCGTCTATAACAAGCTGTCGAACCTCAACAACTTCGAAGACATCAAACAAAAAGTCACCGATCCAGCCTACGAAGCGCGCTTCAACGAGATACCCGCCGACAAAATCGGCGACGTGAAGCAATACATCCAATCAATGGAGTTCACGTCCGACGATATGAGCGTGGATGTGCCTGGCCTTGGCAAACTGGCCGTCAGAATCGTGGAACGCGAGCCCAACAAATGCGTGAAGTTCGAGTCGGTGAACTCGCCTGTGGGGTTCCGGCTCTGGGTGCAGATGCTGCCAGTGACCGAAATGACCAGCAAACTGCGCGTCACCCTCGATGCCGACCTCAACTTCTTCGTGAAGCAGATGCTGGGCAGCAAACTGGAAAAAGGCGTGGAGAAACTGGCCGACATGCTGGCTATCATGCCCTATTAACCAGGAAAAAGAAATTCCTTATCATTTTCAGAAAGACAATTTACAGAAGCCCCCTTTAGCATGGCAGACAAACTATGGACGAAGAATGTCCAGATGACACAAGAGATTGAGAAGTTCACCATCGGACGCGACCGCGAGATGGACCTCTACCTTGCCCCGTACGACGTGCTGGGCAGCATGGCGCATATCACCATGCTGCAGACCATCGGACTGCTTACAGCCGACGAACTGCAGCTCCTGCTCAAAGAACTGCGCAAGATTTACGACGAGACCCTCAACGGCTCCTTCGTCATCGAAGAAGGTGTGGAGGATGTGCACTCACAAGTGGAACTGATGCTCACCCGCCGACTTGGCGACATCGGCAAGAAAATCCACAGCGGACGCTCGCGCAACGACCAAGTGCTCGTCGATCTCAAGCTCTTCATCCGCGACCAGATACGGGAACTGGCTACACTCACCCTCAACCTCTTCAACGAACTGATTGCACAGAGCAACCGCTACAAGGACGTGTTGATGCCTGGCTACACCCATCTGCAAGTGGCCATGCCATCGAGCTTCGGACTGTGGTTCGGCGCTTATGCGGAGAGTCTGGTCGATGACATGCAATACCTACTGGCAGCATGGAAAATCACCAACCGCAACCCGCTGGGTTCAGCTGCAGGCTACGGTTCTTCCTTCCCGCTCAACCGACAGCTCACCACCGACTTGCTGGGCTTCGACTCGATGGACTACAACGTGGTCTATGCTCAGATGGGGCGTGGAAAAACGGAGAGAAACGTGGCTTTCTCCATGGCCAGCATCGCCGGTACTATCGCCAAGATGGCATTCGACGCCTGCATGTTCAGCAACCAGAACTTCGCCTTCGTCAAACTGCCCGACAACTGCACCACAGGGTCGAGCATCATGCCGCACAAGAAGAACCCAGATGTGTTTGAACTCACACGAGCCAAGTGCAACAAACTGCAGGCACTCCCACAGACCATCACACTGATTATGAACAACCTGCCCAGCGGATACTTCCGCGACCTGCAGATCATCAAAGAGGCGTTCCTACCCGCTTTCGACGAACTGAAAGACTGCCTGAAGATGTCGGCCTATATCATCGAGAAGATGAAGGTCAACGAGCATATCCTCGACAACCCCATCTACGACAACATGTTCAGCGTGGAGGAAGTGAACCGTCTGGCAAAGGACGGCATGCCTTTCCGCGACGCCTACAAGAAAGTGGGACTCGACATCGAGGCAGGACAGTTCACCCCCGACAAACATATCCACCACACCCATGAGGGCAGCATAGGCAATCTCTGCAACGACCGCATCACAGCACTCATGCAGCAAATAGCCGATGGCTTCCAGTTCCAGAAGATGGACCAAGCCATCCAGGCCCTACTCGCCACAGGCGACCCAACTCCCCTCCTCTCATAGGGGAGGGATGCCTGAAAGGCGGGGTGGAGTCCCCCCCATCAATTCCCATAATTCCCATCAACTCCCACAACTCCCACAACCTATGTTCTACAACTATTGCGGACATTCAGGCGTGCAACTTCCCGTCTTCTCTCTGGGACTCTGGCACAACTTCGGCGACGTCGATGACTATGCCACAGCACGCGACATGATATTATATGCCTTCGAGCATGGTGTGTGCCACTTCGACCTGGCCAACAACTACGGACCTCCACCAGGCAGCGCAGAACGCAACTTCGGCAAGATCCTCAAGGAAAACCTCGCCAGCCACCGCGACGAGATGTTCATTGCCTCCAAAGCAGGACATGAGATGTGGCCCGGCGTCTATGGCGACGGATCATCACGCAAGAACCTCATCGCCTCGTGCGACCAGAGCCTGCGCCGCACCGGACTGGACTATTTCGACGTGTTCTACAGCCACCGCTACGATGGGATCACTCCTGTGGAAGAGACCATGCAAGCGCTCATCGACATCGTGCGCCAAGGCAAGGCACTCTATGTGGGCATCTCCAAGTACCCCCCTGCCTTGCAGCAACGCTGCTACGACATACTGGCAGAGGCTCATGTGCCATGCCTGCTGAGCCAGTATCGCTGCTCCATGCTCGATCCCCACGCCCAGATGAACAATTTCCAGGTTGCCGCCGACAACGGGTCAGGCGTGATCGTCTTCTCCCCATTGGCACAAGGCCTGCTCACTGGCAAGTATCTCAACGGCATACCCGAAGGCAGCCGCGCAGCCCGCAAAGAGGGTTTCCTGAAGGAATCACAAGTGACACCTGAGCGCGTGGAAGCATCGCGCCAACTGGGACTCATCGCTCAGGAGCGCGGCCAGTCGCTCTCGCAAATGGCACTGGCATGGGTACTGAGCGACAAGCGAGTGACATCGGTCATACTGGGCACACGCACTCTCGACCAACTCAAGAACAACCTCGACACCCTCCACAACATGGACTTCAGCGAAGAAGAGACCACACGTATCAACGACATCATCTCCAATCCCGACCTATGGTTCTGAACAGAAGATGACGTTTCAACAGTAGGGACGCGACGTGTCGCGCCTGCATACCACGAACGGGCGTCCCTACTATCAAACCAACTGGAAATGCATAAAACTACATCACTCTATACAACGGCATTAGTCTTGGCATTTGCTTTTCTCTGCGCTTGCGACAACCACAGCGAGTTCTCCAAGAAATATCCCGTGAACTTCACCTACATGGTCACCGCCTCACAGCAACTTTTCGGCACGATGGGCAACTACGGGCAGTTCTGCTCCATCAGACGTGAAACCAACAACGGGAAGACAGAGATTGTAATGACCAATTCATCAGGCACAGGACGATACACCATAGATGCGACTCAGAAATACTTCAACTACGGCCTGGGAGGCCTGATTGTAGGCACCAACATCTACGGTGAGCATCTGGCCTACGACCTGGCATGCCCCAGTTGCGACCGCAACACCCGCCGCCTCACACTCCGAGACAACGGTTTTGCCATTTGCAACCACTGCGGCCTCACCTACGACATGAACAACCACGGCGTCATCAGCTCCCGCGACTCCACAGCACGTCCACAGCCCGACGCAAGAGGCATGTTCCGCTACCACATCACCTACAACGGAACCCACATCACGGTCTATAACTGACAGAAAAACTACGAGTATTCATAGCATAAGATGCTAATATCGTCTGTTTCTAAAACGGCTATATGGGAACCCAATCTTCTAAAGAACGATTATTCTGGATTGACTGAATAAAAGCCATAGGCATTTTTTTAGGTGGAATTGCAGAGCTACAGGCTCCAAATACGACAAACATCTATAATAAAACATACTCCCATGATTAGCGTAATAGTTCCAATATTCAACGTAGAAAAATATCTTCCACCTTGTATTGAGAGCATTCTCAATCAGACATATAAAGACTTGGAAATCATCCTTGTGGATGACGGTTCAACAGATTCATGTTTGGAGATTTGCCAACACTATGCAAAGAACGATCAAAGAATCGTCGTGATACATAAGGAAAACGGTGGTCAGTCTTCAGCACGCAATGCAGGATTGGACAACTGCCATGGCGACTATATCTCATTCATTGACGGAGACGATTTTATTCACCCTGAGATGCTGGAAACGATGTGTCAGCTCATCAGAGAAGAAAAAAACAGCATCGCCTCATGCAATGCGATATATTATTATGACAATACAGAAATAACATACCCTCCTGTCCATTCAGCTCACGCTGAGCGCAACGCTGATGACCTCATGATGAGCTTATTCAAAAAAAGCAATACCATTCCATGGGCAGGGAGTAGCTGTACCAAACTTTACAGCAAAGAAGTGATTGGTCAAATGCGTTTCAGGGATCTCAGCGCCGAAGATTGCGTATTCAATGCGGAAGTGGCAGTACAGAATTGCAAAAAGATCATTACGACTAACAACTCATTCTACTACTATCGCCAAAGAATCAACTCCACCACAGCCCAATGGAGAAAAAGCATCAACAAAGTGGCAATTGATATCAGCAACTCATGGCTTTTCCTGCTTGACAATGTCATTCCAAAAGATAAAGAGGTATGGAGAAGCACCATTCTCACATATATGTACACAGGGGTGATAGATACAAGATTATACGCAGATAAATACAATCACATCGAGAATGGATTGGATATCAAGCAATATGCCAAGCAAACCGCCACGGAAATCTTGCGCAAGACACGATCAGAATTCTTGCATAATAAAATAATATCTGTGCCCACCAAGCTAAAAATCCTTTTCTTCCTCTCCAGTCCCAAAGCATATCAAACATTCATTAAGGCAACAGAAATAAATGCCAGACTAAAAGCCAGATGGAAAAAGTAATCCAACGCAGACTGTTAGTCCAGCCGACAAAGGAAACCCACCTAAATGTCTTTATGGATGAAGTGATAAATCTTATACTTCAAATAAAGAATTAAAGGTAGTTTTCCCACCTGATATCTATCTGCCGCTACCACAGCGTGAGCCTTATCAGACTCCGACTTCTCAGGAAGAACCAATATCTTATCAGATTCATGATAATAATAAGCCAAGGGAGTGATGATTGACTGATCATGACGATGACGCGAGAATGATGCTGGAAGGCGGTCAAGCTCAACTCCGTATGGATCCATCACCAATTCAGGATGAAACAATGTAATCGAATACCAGTCCTCAACAAATCGCAACTTTTCTTTTGTTTTCCTGAACATCATGAAGCCACCCCATATCTTATTATAATCCAAATAGTCAACGCTATCGAATTTTTGATTAAAGAAATCAATACAAGAAGGCTTCATCCAATGGAGAATTGCAGGACTGGCGTTTTTTTCGTCAAGTCCATACACTTTCTGCCATCCGTAATCACAATCGTTTCTGTACTGGAATAATATAGCATGATATGTATCCAGATACGAAAGATATTCCTTCCATTCCAAACCTTCCGCCAACCTACAACCTGCATCAACATAAACGACGATATCACCTTCTTCACATTCTGACAATGTTTTATGGATAATATAAGGTTTCCAAACCCAATAGCCTCCTCCACATGAAAAGGCCATTAAGGGTGAGGATTTGATGTATAATGGCAAATCCTTGGGGGTATAAGCGATGATTCGATTGAAAATCCCTAATCTCTTCGCTTGTCTTTTTATCCGCAGAAGAGATTCCTTGAAATTACCATCAGCGTATGAAATGAATACAACAGACATAAAGCAATTGTTAATCCGTTCATTTTTGATATGAAGTCAAACCTAAAAACCCATAGCGGAGTTGATCTAAGGCAGAACCGTAATCATTTTGGTAGCCCTGGCTTTCCAACACACAGCAGTCAATAGCCTTCATCTGATACTCCACATTTGGGTGATGGAGATATAGGTCAACTTTCATAATACCTTTGGATAAAATCATGGGCAAGGCAATCTGACGACTTATGGAAAAGCGGCCTTTCGGACAATGGTTCATCTCTCCCATGTAGTGCCCAAGGGCATACGTAGCCAAGGGATTCCCATCTTTGCTCTTGAAGACCATCATCACGTCGTAGGTCATGTCCTCTGCTGTTTCACCCTCTATCAGCACATCAATATGATCTTGACCTGAAACGAGAACTGATTGAGCAGCCTTGGTTCCATTAATCTCAATATTATAAATCTTCAGCGAATTTTTTTTCCATTTAATATTATCTATAATAAGCTCCTTTCTAAGCTCATCCTCGTTCTTAAGGTAATGATCGAGTGAGTCGGGCACTGTACCCATGAAATCCACCATACCGTCTTTCAGCACCACTCCACGAGTGCACAGACTGCGCACTGCAGCCATATTATGACTGACAAACAATACTGTACGACCCTGTCCACGTGCCACATCTTGCATCTTGCCGACAGCCTTTTTCTGAAACTCTGCATCGCCCACCGCCAGCACTTCATCCACCACCAATATCTCGGGGTCAAGATGTGCAGCCACGGCAAATCCCAGACGCACCATCATTCCAGAGGAATAACGCTTGACGGGAGTATCGATGTATTTGGCCACACCGGCAAAATCAACGATTTCGTCAAACTTACGCTTGATTTCCTGCTTGGTCATGCCCATGATGGAGCCATTCATGAAGATATTCTCCCGTCCAGTCATCTCAGGATGGAACCCCGTACCCACTTCAAGAAGCGACGCCAGACGCCCTTTGATTTTAATCTGTCCGATAGTGGGCGATGTGACTCGAGAAAGAATCTTCAGCAAAGTGGATTTGCCAGCACCGTTCTTACCAATGATTCCCACCACATCACCTTGCTGAACGTCGAAAGTGATGTCGCGCAGCGCCCAGACGAAATCGCTCTCGCCTTTTTTCGTCCGGTCGTTTGTATCGCCAACACGCAGATAAGGGTCTTCCTTTCCTCTTACCCTTGCCCACCAACGGTTGAGGTCGTGGCTCAACGTACCTGTTCCAAACGTTCCAAGCATATACTGCTTGCTGATACCGCTTATGTCTATTACTGTTTTACTCATTACTCAATTTTTTTTCTTCCCATTGATTGAGACTATATTCAACTTGCGGAAATAATATTTTAGAAACAAAAAGGTCTGAATAAATTCTTTTCGTGTAAATGTTCTATTGATCATTTAATCCCGCGGTTAAGAAACTCTTGCTCTTATCTTTTCCCTTTTTCCGCCAAAAATAAAAATAAATCCTGAATAATTGATAAACAAATTTGTTGCCTTTCAACGCATCCAGTATTGCATAGTTTTCAAGATGGAAATCAAGTAGTTTCTTAATAACGGGCAAGACAGGCTTTTCATTCATCACTTTCTGCCTTTCCTTCATGCCTTTTTGCAGATTCTTGGAACTGATGCCTGTGTCGTCGAATAAAGACACAACTAAGGGTAGGAATTTCACTGTTGCCTTTCCCAAGACAATGGCATCAAGAAAGAAAGACCAGTCGGAAGCGATACGCAGGTCTTCACGATAGTAGCCATATTGTTGAAACAACGACTTCCTGATAAATGATGCAGGATGAGGCAATGAATAATTCATCAGTATAAAAAGTAGATTTCCTGCACTCATACTATTCTCATCCAAAACACCAGCATCTTTTTTATTTGTATGAGCGATATTGCCTATTACAAAATCTGATCCAGAGAGATAAGGAACAGCTTTGTCCAAGACATTCTTGTCCATTAGACAATCTCCTGAATTCAAAAACAAAAGGAACTCACCATGCGACATTCGGATACCTTTATTCATCGCATGATAGATGCCGTTGTCGGGTTCACTAACCCAAACGGAGATGTAGTCGGAACTGTTTTTTATCAATTCCGCGCTTCCATCTGTAGAACCTCCATCCACAACAACCCACTCGAAATCCTTGAAGACTTGGCACTCAATACTCTGCATCGTCTTTCGCAATCCTTCGAGATTATTAAGATTGACTGTTATAATTGAAAGTATCATCATCTATAAATATTTCGATAAAACATTGTCTTAAAAGAGTTTTGCTATAGATTTGTCAGCATGATGCATTCGCCGACTACCTACGCTTGAGAAAGAAAAAGAATCGATTGAAGAACCTTGCAACGCGATTGTTTTCTATTGCAGTTGCCATTTCGAAATAATCCCTATAGAAAAGGAAATAGGACTTGAAGCACTTCCATTCATCAATCACTTTCGCTCTTTCGTCATTGTATAGTTTCTTGTTCACCGAACTGATTCCTTTTACATCATAAATGGAGACAACTGTGGGTATTGACTTCAATGTACACTGATTGAACACCAAGGCCTTCACCACTAACACCCAGTCAGAGACAATCTTCAAGTCCTCACGATAGAAACCACAGCGTTCAAAGACGCTCTTCCTAATAAAGGTGCTTTGATGAGGAAGGGATGAGATGGTCAGCATAAAGGGTAATCGCTGAGAGCTGAGATTATTCTCATCGAAAGCTTTCACGCCCAAATTGTCGGACTTGTAGATATTTCCAACCACAAAATCAAAATCGCGAAGCGAAGGCACAACATGCTCAACGACTTGGTTGTCCGCCAACATATCTCCAGAATTCAAGAAAAGCAGATACTCTCCACCCGCCTCCTTGATACCCTTGTTCATGGC
Organism: uncultured Bacteroides sp.; assembly: GCA_946628545.1. GTDB lineage: Bacteria > Bacteroidota > Bacteroidia > Bacteroidales > Bacteroidaceae > RUG11857. The sequence goes on from CAMOWU010000026.1 coordinate 11,488, forward strand.
ATGATAAATGCCGTTGTCTGGCTCACTCACCCAATAGGAGAAACTATCTGCATGAGCTTCTATCAAGTCGCGGCTGCCATCAGTAGATCCTCCATCCACCACAATCCATTCGAAATCCTTCAAGGTCTGCCCCTCAACACTTCGAATGGTTTCTGCAAGCCCATTGCAGTTATTATAATTGATTGTAATGATAGATAGTTTCATTGATTGTCTGTAGTTCTTATTCTCCTTGATAGCCTTTAGTAGTCCTCTAATAGCCAAAGTTGGATTCAGCCCACCTTGCCAAGCCTGATGAAATCGTAGATTCCATAAAGGCCGGAAATGAGTACTAATTTCATCACTTTTTGCTTGAAAGAGTCATCGTGACGGAAAAGAATGTCTGAAGAACCAAGTGTTTTCAAGCACTTGATTCTCTCGTTCTTTCCTCCATGAGGGTCCTTATATATTGCATTGACACATCTGTCAGCATACCAACCAATACTTGAATGCAGTTTTTTCTTTGCAGAAAGAGGGTGAACCATGTCTATCAATTGACTAAAAAGCTTACGGATGTTACGGTAATTGTAAAGCTCTTGGTCAAATGTGCCACATGTGGTGGAAAGAGACTTCGGCTGAACGAAATAATCATAATTAGCCACCTCATCGAAATACACATAAGAAGCATCGGACGAACATGAAAGAATATAATTGATCATAAGAACACAATCCTCCGCCATGTTCTGTTTCACATCAAACTTGATATGGTTCTTTTTCAACAAAGACAGCTTGTATAACTTAGCAAAAGGGAAACCATGCCTATGGAGCTCTCTTTCGCCAAAAAGCGAATCCAAATCTGAAGAGCTTACAATTCCATTACTCATGCGAAGAAGCTCGGCACTCTTGCCCATTCTAAACACATTCACACTTCCGACGTAGAGGGCCACATCAGGTGTTGCACTCACACAAGCGTGCATCCTGCTGAGATAATCCAAACTGACACTATCATCAGAATCCACAAAAGTAATCCACTCTCCGCAGGCTTTCTCCAGACCCAGATTACGTGCAGCCGAAACGCCTTTGTTGTCTTGATGAAATACAGTCACACGTTTGTCACTTTCTGCAAATTTGCGACATAACGCCAAAGTATTGTCTGTAGAGCCGTCATCAACTAAAATCACTTCAAAGAATGGATAAGACTGTGACAAAACACTTCGAACACACTTCTCGATAGTAGGTGCAGAATTGAATGCCGGGATAATAACAGAAATCTTATCCATAAATAAAAATGATTAAAAGTTGAGATCAGAATCAAATGTCAACTTGGCTAAATCACGTCCATGAAATTGCGTTGCACTCGGTTGAAGACCAAAAGGCCCCAGATGAAAACCACAGTGATGACGACAAAGCTATAGAGCAAATAGGTCCAACTGAACATGCCCACACCCGTGAAGGCATACTTGAAGGCCTCCAGAATGGAAGTCAACGGATTGGCAAGAAGCAGCCAAAGGTATTCTGGATGACTCTCCTTCAGCACTGAAAGCGGGTAAATCACCGGTGTGGCATACATCAGCAGTCCTATACCGAAAGAAATCAGAAAGTTGAGGTCACGATACTTGATGGTGAGCGACGACACCAACATTCCAGTTCCCAAACCAAAAGCCGCCAGCATGATGATATAGACAGGCAGCAGAAAAATAGTGGCATTGATATTGAAATGGGTGCCTTGAAAGACAAAATAGAGATAGACACACAGAAAGAGAAAAAACTGTATGCCGAACTTGACCAAGTTGGATATGACACCCGCCAAAGGCACCACCAATCTCGGGAAATAGACTTTGCCAAAAACACCCTTATTGGAGGAAAAGGTATTGGACGTACGGTTGAAGCAATCGGCGAAATAGTTCCAGCACAACAGTCCAGCCATATAGAACACAGCCTGCGGCACACCGTCGGTGGAAATGCCAGCAATACCTCCAAACACAAACATGAACATGATGGTAGTGAATACAGGTTGGATGAAATACCATATAGGGCCAAGAATAGTCTGCTTGTAGAACGTGACAAAATCACGCTTCACATACATAAACACCAAGTCCCTGTAACGCCACATTTCCTTGAAGTCTATGTCGAACAGTTTTCTACGATTCGTAATGATGATATCCCACTTTTCGTCCATGATTGTTTTATTGCTATATTGAGTAACGAAAATACAATCAGATATTTTCTGTTGCTGAATTCAAAATGCAAAGTTACAACTATTTTCCTGGAATCAGCTAATTTCGACCCAAAAATTGATGAGATGAAACCATTGAGGGGATCTATTTTCTGTAAGCATTCAGTTCACATGTAGGGACGCGACGTGTCGCGTCCGCTGAAGTAAATCAATAACTGAAGTTTCCTAACGCTAAAATATAGCATAAATATTATAAATATTTACATTCCATATACCAAAACATAGGCAAAAAACTATATTTATCAACATTTTGCAGTTTTTTTTAATAAAAAAACACTAATTTTGCACTTTGAAATTTTACTTACGCATGTGTCTGCATATTTGAACTCTGAACAGACCTCCATCGCTTTTGCAAAAACTAACACACCACAATATGGCAAACAAGTACCTTCTTGGGGCTTTCTGCTGCATGCTCACTTTCGGAGCAGCACAAATGCAGACAGCCAAAGCCCAACAAAACAACCCCACACAGCAAGCCAGGACCATCAAAGGCCAGGTGGTCGATAGTCGTGGCGAGACGTTGCCTGGCGCGGCTGTCTATCCTACCGGCAATCCCGAACGCGGAACAGCCACCGACCCCGACGGCAAATTCAACCTGCCCGTTGGTCCAGGCGTGAAAAGCATCACTGTCAGCTTCATCGGCTACAACACACGCACCATCGACATCAGCAAACGCAGCGAAGTCAAGGTGGTGCTGACAGAAGCCACACAGAGCCTTGAGGACGTGGTGGTGACCGGCTATCAGGTCATCGATAAGCGCTACTCCACCAGCGCCACAACCTCGGTGAAGATGGAAGACATCAACATCCCCGGCATCACCAACGTGACACAGATGCTCGAAGGCAAGATTCCCGACATGGTGGTGACCACCAACAGTTCGGAAATCAACGCCACTCCACGTCTCCGTATCCGTGGTACATCTACCCTCATCGGCAACCGTGAACCACTCTGGGTGCTCGATGGCATCATCCTCACCGACCCTGTAGATCTCTCTCCCGATGTGCTCAACGACCCCGACTACGTCAACCGTATCGGTAACGCCATCGCTGGCATCAACCCACAGGACATCGAGCGTATCGACGTGCTCAAGGACGCTGCTGCCACAGCCCTCTACGGTACACGTGCCGCCAACGGTGTCATCGTAGTCACCACCAAAAGTGGCCGCGTGGGCAAACCCATCGTCAGCTATACAGCCACGATGACCGGACGCCGCCGCCCATACTACTCCGACCGCAAGATCGACCTCATGAACTCAGCCGACCGCATACAGTTCTCCAAGGACCTTACCGACGATCACTACTACTTTCCCTTAAACATGCCGCTGGTGGGCTACGAGTACTCTCTGTCGCAGTACTACGAGGGCCAAATCACACGCGACCAGTTCCTGTCGGAGGTGAAAGACCTCTCGGACGCCAACACCGACTGGTTCAAGATCCTCAACCACAACTCATTCTCGCACGAGCACACCGCCAGTGTGTCGGGAGGTAGCGACGACGTGCGCTACTACGTCAGCATCGGCTACAACAACCAAGACGACGTCCTGAAATACACCGACAACGAACGATATTCTGCACACGCACGAATCGACCTCAAACTCTCCAGCAAGTTCGACCTCGAGTTCAACGCCAACGGATACCTCAACGAGCGCAAATACAACCAAAGCGAGGTCAACCCCATCAACTACGCCTACAACACCAGCCGAGCCATACGCGCCTTCAACGACGACGGTTCCTACCACTACTACAAGAAATATGGCAACTCCGACACCGGCTATATGAACTTCAATATCCTCAACGAACTCGACAACAGCTACATGAAGCAGTCTGTGGGCAACATCATCGCCACCGTCAACCTGCGATACCGACCCACTTCAGACTTCTTCATCAACGCCATTGTCTCAGCCAACTACTCCAGTTCCAACATCGAGGGCTTCTGGGGCGAAAACACGTTCCATTCCAGTGTGCTCAGGAGTAGTGAGTATGGTGTACCTGCCCCTGAAAACAGTTACATGCCTTATGGAGGCGAACTCTCAACCACCAACACCCACACCAAAGGACTCACCACACGTCTCCAGGCCAACTACAACAAGTACTTCGGCAAAAACGAAGACCACAACATCAACGTCGCCTTGGGACTGGAAGCATCGAAAAACAAAGTGGACGGCTACAGCCGCACCGACAGAGGATTCTATATCGACCGCGGAAAGAAATTCGCCAATTCCTATCCAGCCGACACTTACCTGAATTTTGAAAACTGGCTCAGAAGCAACGTGCCAACCATCACTGATTCGCGAACCAACCTGCTATCAGCATACGGCACAGCAACCTACAGTTTCAAGAACTATTTCACACTCAACATCAACGGACGTTACGACGGTTCCAACCAGTTCGGCAGCCGAAGCAACGAAAAGCTACTTCCAATCTGGTCGGCATCAGGCAACGCCAAACTGAAGGACATCTTCCATATCGACAACGACTGGCTCGATGAACTCACCTTCAAGGCATCCTATGGTGAGCAAGGCAACATGCTCGACGGACAGACCGTGAAACTCGTCATCAAGCGCGGCGCTGTCAACACCTATTATAATGAACTGACATCCTCGGTCAGTTCGTTCGCCAATCCTGACCTGCGCTGGGAGAAAACACACTCTACCAACATCGGTCTGGAGTCGTCGTTCTTCCACGGACGACTACAATTAGGGATCGAAGGCTACTACAAGAAGACGACCGACGCCTTCCTCGACAAGACCATTGCCGACATCAACGGCTACAACTCCTACGTGGTCAACTCTGGCACCATCATCAACAAAGGCTACAACATCACCTTCAGCGCCACCCCAGTCAAGCTCCGCAACTTCTACTGGATTCTCTCAGGTAACGTGTCCAAGGTCATCAACGAAGTGAAGACTGCACCAGGACAAGAAACCTACGAACTCAATGATTTTCTCCGCGGAACAGCAGTAGTAAAAGGCAAGCCCATTGGCACTTTCTACTCCTACCGCTTCCTTGGCCTCAGCCCAGCTGACGGTGGTCCTATCTTCGACGACACGGAGGAACGTATGATCGAATACTCCACGATGGACAACTACGACGCCTACACCACACTCCTTGTGGCATCAGGAAAACGCGAGCCCGACGTGACAGGAAGTGTCAACAACACATTCACCTACAAACAATGGCGTCTGGGCGTCAGCCTCCTCTATAGCTTCGGAGCCAAGACACGACTCTTCCGTCTTTTCGACGACCTCACAAGAGGAGGATATAACTCAGAAGCCAATGTCAACAATGCCTTGCTCAATCGATGGAGAAAACCTGGTGACGAGTTCATCACCAACATTCCCGCCATCATCGGACGTGGCAACGACAGCTACTACAACTACCAGGCACACTGGGATGAAGCTGTGGACTATAGCGGAGCTCAAATCGCAGGCAGCTCATGGGATATGTACGACTACTCCACCGCACGTGTGGTCAGCGCCAACTACGTGAAACTCTCCAACATCCAACTCACCTACGAATTCAAGAGGGACCTGCTTGCCAAATGGGGGCTGGGACGCCTGGCTATCACTGGCAGTGCCTACAATCTCTACACATTCTGCAGCAGCCAACTCAAAGGACAGACACCCACACAGGGTGGTTTCAGCGAAGTGCAACTATCAGACACTCCGTCATATACCCTCGGACTGACCATAGAATTCTAAAAAACAAATCTTGAAGACCTTAGAGACCCTAAGGACCCTGAGAACCTTAGAAAAAAAGACGATATGAAACTACTGAAATATATATGCCTATCGGCTTTCGCTATGACTGCCGCTGGCTGCAGTGATTTTCTGGAGGAATACTCACAGGACAAATACTATGTCAGCTCCTGGAAAGACCTCAATGAACTGTTGTTGGGCGACTGCTATATGCCTGCCGATAACACACAACGCACCGTCTGGTCGTCAACAACTTGCGCTAAAATCCATTATCTCGCCGACGAAATCCAAGACTTCAACAAAAGCGAGGGTGGCAACCAAGACATGGACGGACACGACCCTGTTTTCGGATACTACACGTGGCAACAGCGCACCGGACAGAACGAAACCTACTCCGATTTCCACCCCGAGAACCAAGACTGGACAAAGCTCTACAAACTCATCAATGTTGCCAACAACATCATCGAAAGCGCCGAAGACATCCCACAAAACGATGACGAAGAACGACAGGGCTACCTCAAAGTGACTGGTGAGGCCCGTTTCCTGCGCGCATACTATTATTTCTATCTTGCCAACCTCTATGGCAAGCCTTACCATCCCGATAGCGCCAAAGTAGATCTGGCTGTGCCCATCAAAACCAGTTCAGAGGTGGAAGACAAGAAATTCCAGCGCAACACCGTTCAGGAAGTCTATGACCTTGTCCTCTCCGACCTGCTCATCGCCGAACAGAACCTCTCACGCTATACTTCGCCTCAACCTTCCATCTACCGAGCCGACAGTGTGGCGGCACAACTGCTCCTGAGCCGCGTCTATCTCTACATGCAGAACTGGAGCAAAGCAGAGGAATACGCCGACAAAGTCATCAAGGCCCACCCCGCACTTCGCAACCTCAACACCGACATGAGCACCTTCGCTGTGGCCAGCAACGAGGAGAACATCTTCTCCATGGGGGGAGATGACCTGCCTTGCGCTTTCGTCAACGCCACCCAGTCGTTCGCCGTCGATAACGAACTCTACTATGCCTACGACTCAGAGGATCTCAGGCGAACACTCTGGTACTGGCATAAAGGCACCTTCACAGGACTCACCAAGGTGGCCCCGCGTGTTGGAGGATGGTTCGGACAAGAAAGAGAGCCATCCAGCTCCGACTACTACCTCAATATGTTCTACAACTCACACGAAGGCCTGCAACCAGAGGTGTCGAGCATGTTTCTCATGCGTTCTGCAGAAGCCTATCTCAACAAGGCAGAGGCCTTGGCTTATCAAGGCAAGTATGACGAGGCTCGCAACACCGTCAACACATTGCGGTGGTATCGATTCAGAACACGTGCAGATGAGAAACGAGTATTGACATCCACAGGCACAGAACTCATCGACGACATACGCAACGAGCGCCGTCTGGAACTGGCCCTGGAAGGACACCGCTGGTTCGACCTACGTCGCTACCTGGTTTGCAGCGTACATCCCGACTCCAAGGAAATTGTTCACTACTACACCTATTACCGTGATCGCTACGAGAGCGAGATCACCGCCTACCGCAAGTTCACACTTCAGAAATGGGATCCAGCCTACACGCTCAACATCCCACATGAGGTGATTGAGTTCAACACGGGCATGACCCAGAACTACCGCCCATGGCGAACCTACGAAGATGTGGAATTCTAAACTTCTAAACACGACGACAATGAAAGCAAGATTATATATTTGGATGATGGCAGGAGCTATCACGGCTTTGGCTGCCTGCAGCGGGGAGGACAGCCTCGACACTGACCCAAAGCCCCTCGACATGACAACCAACTTCATACCTGCTGACAACGACAACAGCGAGGAAGCACAGATGAGAAGGGAGTTCTACAATAGAAACCAAAGCTACCTCCTCTTCAACGACACACTTCGCCACGAATACCTCGGCCTCGACTTCAACGGCGACTCGACCTACTTCACCGAACTGCTCGACATTGGCTATGATGTGGGGGCTAACAGCAACAACAGTGGAACAGAGCGCTACTACTACCAGCACTTGAGCACAGTCGAGAACAAGCAAAAAGCAGTGGATTATCTCGAAAACTACATCCTGCCCCATATCGGCAATTCCATACAGCCTTTCTCTTGGTTGCTTACAGATAAGATCACAAAATACACAGTGAGTACAAGGGCCACAACCAACCCATACGCTGTGTCGGGACAACGATGCATCGCCGTTGCGGTATTCCCGCTCTGGTCAATCAAGAACGAAAACCAACTCGCTTCCTTCACCCGACAGATTCTGATCATCATCATACAGAAAATCGTCACAAACAACAGCAGCAAATTCGACGACTTCTATCTCATCAGCGACAGAGACTACAACAACACTTTCAATGCGGAGGGTATCACCAATGAGGAAAACACCGACTTACTGGCTCAAGCTGGGTTCATCGTAAGAGGAAAAAGCGACTCCTGGGGCACTATGATGAACGGAAAGTACCCCAATCGAACCGACGACCTCAACTCCTTCGCCCGACAGACCATCAACCGAACCAGGGAGCAGATCCTGACTCAATACGCCGACTACCCCAAGGTGCTGCAGAAAGACAGCATCATCAGAGCCACACTCACATCGCTGGGATATGTCTATTAACACATTATTATATTTAAAGAATATCAAGATGAAACATCTACTCTATAGCCTGATGCTGACCACAGCAGTAGCCATTTGCGTCTGCTCATGCAGCGACGACGACAACGACCCCACGAGAGTGACCCCAACCATCACAGGTACATTCATCGATGAACGCGACAGTTTTGAATACCACTGGGTGAGGATCGGCAAACTCGACTGGAGCTGCGAAAACCTCCACTACGACCTTGGTAATAGCGCAAAATGCCAGATTTACCAACCGGCATGGGCCGATGGAAGCCCCACCCCTATCGATATCTATTCAGAGAAGTATGGACGCCTCTACACCGTCAGCGGTGCCATCGAATCCATTCCCGAAGGCTGGCGACTACCCACAGACGCTGACTGGCAGCAACTGGAACAAGCATTCGGCATGTCGGCCGACGAGACCAACAAAAGAGAATGGCGAGGCAACATCGCACAACTGCTCCTTGAAAAAGGCGAAGGCACAGCCAACCTCGGCATCCAACTTTGTGGCTACACCAGCATCCACGACCACACCACACGTACCGACTGGCTCTATATGTCGGTATTTGGTTACTACTGGACAGCCACGACCGACACTGCGAAAAACGATGTGTCTTCCTTCTACCGCAAGTTGGCCTACAACAAGAAAGAAGTCTATCGCGAAAGCACTGAAGCAGAGAAGTATTTCTTCAGCGTGCGCTTTGTCAGAGACGCTCAATAGCAGAACTACAACGCAGCAAGAATTGACAGACTACTACATAATACTATACAATCTATAAAAAATATTACTTACTATCTCCAATGAAAAAATTGACTCTCGCCCTCATGGCTCTGCTGCCCTTGAGCATGACAGGACAGACCACACTGGTCAAAGGCAAACTCGTGGGTTATACACCTGCCGACACACTTGTCTATTTCGTACAAAGCGACAACCGAAACGGCTACCAGAACATTGAGGTGAATAAAAACGGCACGTTCACCATCAACGACAACATCGACCAACCAACAACCCTCTCCATCATCAAGACCTCCAATGGCGATAGAGACGGAGTGGTGATCCTCTACGCCGACCCGAAGAACCCTCTGGATGTGGTCATCAAACCAGGGAAAGACATTCTCGGCGACGAGTGCCTCACGGCTGAGTTCAAAGGCAAAAACGCCAACCGATCCACTTTCGAGAACATCTCATGGTATAACTACACAGGATCCCAAATCTTCTCCGACAAAGGCTTCAGCACCTTGGCCGACTTCAATGCCCTTCAGAAATACATCGAGCAAAGATACGCTCCCATGAAGAAAGCACTGAAAGGCATCAAGGACGACAAAGCCTACGTGGAAAAAGAGATGGAAGTACTTGACAACCAGACGAAGAGAATCAACTATGCCTACGCCATCTATCAAGAGCAACACGGGCACCACATGACTGGCGACAAAGGGTTCATGGATATGCTGGAGGCTATCGACCTCAACGACACCACCAACCTGCAAGACGCCGTAGGATACATCGACTGGAAATACGCTTCCAACCCCACCGTCTATTCGCCCCTGGACGAAGACGCCACCAAACTGCGACTTGCGCGCGAATTGTTCTCCAACCAGGACCAGCGCAACAAGATTGCCGACCAACTCATCTACGGCAAACTCTTCCTCGCCTCCTGGGGCTACGACCTGGCCAGCGAAGAGATGGCACCTTTCTACGATGAATACGAGAAAACCAGCACCGACACCACCTACACCCGTCTCATTGCCGAACAGAGAGCAAAGATGGAGCTGAACAAACCCGGGCAGGAGGCACTCTCATTCAGTCTCAACGACGAAAACGACGAGAGCTACGATTTCCGCGACATCGTGGGAGGCGGCAAAGTGACCTACATCGACTTCTGGGCCACATGGTGCGGGCCATGCAAACGCGAAAACCCCTTCCTCGCCAAACTCTACGAGGAATACAAGGACAACCCTGGCATCCGCATCGTCAGCATCTCCATCGACACCAACGTCAAGGCATGGAAAGAGATGATTGGCAATGAAAAACCAGGATGGGAACAGTACAATATACCCGACCCCGAAAACAGTGCGGGACTCTCGGGCTACAACATCAACTCCATACCACGTTTCATGCTCTTCGACAAGAACGGAAACCTGGTGAAATCCAGCGCACCACGCCCCTCAGCACCCGAAGTGAAAGACGTGATCAACGCACTGCTCTAACACAAGACACTCATTGACTATGTGGAAGAAAGCCGCGACATTCTTGCTGACATTCTGCGTCTTTGCTATGGCAATGGCGCAAGGACCGGAAGATGCTGACTTTTCAGCAACTGCCGATACCACGAAGAATGCCGCAGCCGACTCCTCCACCATCATTGCATCGCTCTTGGTCACCTCGCCCGACAGGACTGCATGGGGGGTATGCGGGCATGCCGCCCTGCGACTGCAAAGCCCTGAGAACGACCTTGACTGGGTGTTCAGTTACGAAGTGCCCAAGCCAGAGAACCAACTCTACCTCTTCCTCTCAGGCACACTGCAAGAGACATTGGTGGCCGTTCCAACAGCAGCTTATATGGAGCCATGCAGGCAGAAAGACCGCACCCTCACCGAATATATCCTCAACCTTCCACACCCCACCAAACAACGACTGTGGATGATTGTTGACAAGCAACTGGAACGAGGCATCGAACGCCCCTACGACTACATCAACCATGGGTGTGCACGCGAAGTCATTTATCTGGTGGAGCAAGCACTCACTACAGGAGCAATTCAGTATGGCGAGTTGCCGCAGGAACTGCAATGCAGGCGCAGAGACATCTTCAGCCACTCCATCTCTGAGAGCAAATGGTGGAGAAGCCTCTGGTCGTTCGTCTTTGGAGAAACCGACGACAGACATCTGTCCACCGAAGACCGACTGATGATTCCTGCCCATCTGGCCCAAGCGTGGAGCCAGGCACAAGTGGCAGATAGCACAGGACATCTTCAGCCCTTGATGACAGGCGAGACAAATGTACTGGTCAAAGGCAACTACCACCCCCGAAACGGATGGCTGACCCCAGAACTGGTTTTCACATTGTTGCTCATCATCGTGGCTGTCATCACGGCAATGGACATAAGGGCATTAAGGTCTTTTGGGTCTTTAAAGTCATTAGGATCTTTAGGGCCAGGCAAAGGATGGAGCTCATTATTGATAGACGTGGTGCTGGTTGCCTTGCAAACCTTGCCAGGACTATTCCTCACCTACCTCCTTTTCTTTTCGCGGCTCGTGGCCACCGACTGGAACTGGCTCTACGTCATCTTCAATCCGCTACCGCTGCTGTTGCTATGCATCGACTGGCTAAAACACTTCACCCACACAACCTGGGCAAAGATTTATCTCTGCTACGCAGTCATCCTGACTCTATTCATAGTTGGTGGCATAGCACTGTCAGCACTGACGTCGGTCATCCAGACCATCCAACCCATAGAATATCTCATGGCGCTTGCGTTCTTGATGAGATGCATCTATAAGTGTGGCCTGCATCGATCCCTTCATGACATTCAGAACACAAAAAATACTCAGAACATCAATAAAAGGAATCCCAAACAAACCAATTAACTATTTAAAAACCTATTTATGAAACAGTTTTTACTTTCAAGCAAGAGAATGGCGCTTGCCTTGGTAGCCACAATGGCCACGCTAAGCGCATTCGCCACTACCGATGAGAACTACTATTGGCACTACAACGACGTGACTGCCTATCCAACAGGAAAGGGAACAGTCTATGGTACTGACGTTTACGGTGCAGAACCAACTGCCGAGCAGTATGCTGAGACCAGCACCGTCCAGTTCGTGGTGCAAGGTATGCCATCCAAGAGTGTCTATCTCTATGCCCAGCCTGCTGAAGGCTACCTCTTTGCAGGTTGGTACGGCGATGGTGGCAACACCCTCATTTCTCTCGACAACCCTGCCTCTGTGACCGACAACTGCAAGATCTCCACAGCCGACTACGATGAGGAGAATCCCAACTACGGTTTTGAGCCCGACACCGTTTTCTACGGCTATTTCGCCAAAGTGGTGATTGGCTACAAGCCCAACCAAGAAAAACTGGGTACAGCCACCATCGACAAAGTGGCCAATGACCTTGGCGACGAGGTGACACTCACTGCCACTCCCAACGAGACCTATCAGTCGGTGTTCGCAGGATGGGTGAAAGAAGGCACTACCGACACCATCAAGACCAACCCGCTGACCCTCAAGGTGACTGAGGCTGCAAAGTACAACGCTTACTTCACCAGCCCATACGCACAGACCGTAATATTCCCCGAGGACGAGGATGGCTACATGATCTACAGCAACAACACCTACTGGTCTCAGCTGCCCGACAACTTCAACACAATGTCGTTCTATGGTGCCAACTTCAATGAATCACGCGACACCATCAACGCTCAAATCGCAGGATATGGCATCTACCGCGCCACTGGTTTCATCATCTACGGCCGTGGCGAGGGCACCATCGTTTCCGACCCAGAGAGCACCACTCAGCAGCCCGACTCAGCCAACTTGCTCAAACCAGCTGGCCCTTACGGAACAGACATCACCGAACTGCCACAGAACAATGGCGAGAAGTACTATGTATGGAACGAGTCGAAGCGCTACTTCCAGCGCGCCAATGAAGGCTACCTGCCCGTAGGCTCCGCTTACCTGTCGATCAACGACACTCTGAACGTGACCAGCGACATCATCTACATCAGCCAGCTGGCAGACTTCTATGCCAACGGCGGTGGTGAGGAAGTGAACGACGACATCGTCATCATCCCTCTCGACAACACTTGGGGCAACTGGAACGGCGCTGAGTCTTACACTGTGAATGAGGATGGCACCTTGACCTTCAACACCCAGCAGTGGGGCGGTCTGAATAAGTGGCTCGGAGGTGTTGACTGGAGCGAATACAGTGAACTCGTCATGGAGTATGTTGAGCCTGTCAGCTTTGGTACCCAGCTCTTCGTTCAGTACGACAACAAGAACGGCGGCGACGAGAATCAGACTGCTTGGTGCAACGCTGGCGAGCAGAAGGTATCCATCGCTCTCGACCCCACCTTCAAGGACAATGTGAAGCAGTTCGCTCTCCAGGCTGCTGAAATTGGCACAGTTCAGATTGCCAAATGCTACCTGGTCAAGAACGGTGCATCTGCTATCAAGAACATCCAGACCATCAAGACTTCCGACAACGTGAGATACAACCTCGCCGGTCAGGTGGTTGACGGTAGCTACAAGGGCATCGTCATCATTGGTGGCAAGAAGTACCTCGTGAAGTAATATCCCATCTCTCTTTTCAAGGGCTATAGAGGCTATAGAAGCTATAGATACTATAGAAACTATAGTTGCTATAGCCCTTGTCTCACTCTAAAAAAGAACCTTATACATAATATACTTACTATTCCATGCGAAAAGATTTACTGACACTCGTTTTGCTTCTCGTCACGCTCTGCGGCTGCAGCCAGCAGAAAGAGGAGGAGTTCGTCATCCGCTGCAAAGCCAATGGCATGGCAGATGGCATCTCGGTAGGACTGCTGACACATGAGAACATGGAATCCGAGGAACTGGCAACGGCAGTGGTCAAGAACGGAGAGTTCGAACTGAGGGGCAAGGTATCGCACCCACAACTCTGCACACTCGTGACCAACAACCTTGAAATCATCAAGGACGAGGTGGCCAAAGAGGACTACAGCCATGTTCACTGGACCTATACCCCAGTGTTTGTGAGCAACACGGAGATGACGCTCAATGTGACCGACTATCAGGACATCCCCGATGAAGCATGGACCGACAGGTTCAGCATCACTGGTGGACAGCCTCAGGCCGACTATACCAAATACATTCAGTTGACACGTGGCGCAGGCGAAGATTTGGCAGCACAGAACAAGGTGGCGTGGACTTTCATCAAGGACAACCCCACATCAGTGGTGTCGCTCTACCTGGCCAACAACATGCTGCGCAACGGCTACAACCTCACCCTCGACTCCATCAAGTTGCTGGAGAGCTACATCAAGCCCAACGACGCTGACACACTGCGCTACGCCCAATTCCTCCGCAACAGCGAACTGGCAGAAGCTACAGCCGTAGGCAAACCCGTAGTGGACTTGCCCATGCAAGACCTTGATGGCAAACCATTCATGCTCAGCGAAGCACTGCCGCAGGGCAAAATCGTGCTGGTTGACTTCTGGGCAAGTTGGTGTGGCATCTGCCGTGCCGGCACACCGGCCATCAAGGAATGTGCCAAACGTCATCCGGAATCGTTTGCCGTGATCGGTGTCTCCACCGACGAGAACTTGGACAAGTGGAAGAAAGCTGTGGAGGAGGAAAACTGCCCATGGCCACAGTACGTTTTGACCCCTGAGGGTGCCAAGGATTTCTATGAAAAGTACCAGACGATAGGAGTGCCTTACTACATCATCATCGACACCGAAGGTCATGTCATCTCCAACCCTGGCGGCACAGACGCAGCCGTGAAGATGATCGACCGCATCTGCGAATAAAGCAGAAAAACTGGTGACAACGCCCTGAAAGGGCAATATCTACCAGCCCAGGGCAACGCCCTGGGGATAATGATGACCTACCATCCCCCAAAAAACAATCGGTGGCGCGAACATTCGCGCCACCGATTGTCTTTCACTCATACACAAGAACCGAAAGCCTGTCTTCAGCCAGCATTTCATTTGCCGTTTGCTGGATGAGTTCAGGGGTGAGTTTGGAGAGCTGTGTCAGCGTGTCTTCCACACCCTCAAAGATATTGTAATGCAAGAAGGACTTGGCCATGTCGAGTGCATAGTTCTCGAAATTGTCGCAAGCCACCAGAATCTGCCCCCTCATCTGCTTGATGGCCGCGGCGAGTTGCCGCTGCGTCAGCGGGGTGGTCATCAACTTGTCAAACTCCTTGCGGATGATGCCCATGCAGCGTTCCACATCCTTGTTGTCGCAACCGAAGTAGAGTCCGAAAGTACCCGTGTCGGTGTAGTTGGTCAACGAACTCTCCACCGTATAGACCAGTCCATTGTGTTCTCGGAGGGCGATGTTGAGCATGGTGTTCATGCTGGGTCCGGCAATGATGTTGTTGAGGAAGTACATGGCGATGCGCCTTTCGTCGCTGGCAGCGTAAGCTCTCCCACCGAGCATCACGTGGGCCTGATGGGTCGATCGGTTCTCCGTCTGCCTCAACGGGCGGTAATCCTTGAGCGGCATCCTCCATTTATCACCTTGAAAAACAGATCCATGCGTGTCGCTTTCCGTCAACAATCCATCCAGGCTCCACTCGGGCATTCCGCCACAATACTTCTCCACAGTGGCAACCACTCGGCTGAAGGGCAGATGACCGAAAACGAAAAACACCATGTTCTCCGGCCTGTAATATCGGCGCGTGAACGACAAGGCATCCTCAGTAGTGAATTGTCGCACACGTTCAGCCTTTCCCAGAATATCGTGTCCCAAGGGATGGTCTTGGTAGATCATGTTCTCAAACTGGTCGAAGATGAGTTCGGCTGGGGAGTCGTTGTAGCTTTCTATCTCCTCGGCGATGACCTCCACTTCCTTGTCGATCTCATGCTGCGGGAAGGTACTGTGGAAGACGATGTCGGCAATCAGTTCCACAGCTCTGGCGAA
This sequence comes from uncultured Bacteroides sp., assembly GCA_946628545.1. GTDB lineage: Bacteria > Bacteroidota > Bacteroidia > Bacteroidales > Bacteroidaceae > RUG11857. Next base: position 27,650 of record CAMOWU010000026.1, read on the forward strand.
ATGCTGTTTGGTGAAGGCGGCATAGACCACCGTCTCCTCCTTGTTGGTGTAGGCATTGAGGTCACCACCCACCGTGTCCATACGGTTGATGATGTGCCATGCCTTGCGTTTCCGTGTGCCTTTGAAAATGAGGTGTTCGCAGAAATGTGCGATACCCTGCTCATTGTCGCGCTCGTCTCTCGTCCCAGCGTCTATGGCCAAGCCGCAGTAGGCCACGCTGGTGGGCGATGGCAAGTGAATGATGCGCAGACCGTTGGCAAGCGTCTTGGTTTGGCTGGACTCCATCATTGCTGTGCGAGCAGAATCTCCATCAATTCCCTCATGCCTTCCGTGGCTCCTTTCTGGATGGTGTGGATATCCAGTCCGTAAGGCACCTTTACAGGCTTGGGGTCAATGAGGTAAAGTTGGGCATCGCGAGGAACATAACTGACGAGTCCGGCGGCAGGATAAACATTGAGTGAAGTACCGATGATGACGAAAATATCAGCCTCCATAGCTGCCTTTGCTGCCTCCTCCATCTTGGGCACAGCCTCACCGAACCAGACGATGAAAGGACGCAGCTGGCTGCCGTCCTTGGCCTTGTCGCCAATTTCGATGTTGAGCTTGTCGGGAGTAAGGCTCACGATACATCTGGGGTCGTTGGGGTTGGCAGAGGAGGTGGCTTTCATGAGCTCACCATGCAGGTGGATGATATGCTTGCTGCCAGCACGCTCGTGCAGGTCGTCCACATTCTGGGTGACCACAGTGGTGTCGAAATGCTCATCGAGCGCAGCCACCAGCTTGTGGGCTTCATTGGGCACGGTGGTGAGTAGTTGCTCACGCCTTTTGTTGTAGAAGTCAATGACAAGGGCTGGATCACGGTAGTAGCCTTCAATGGAGGCTACTTGCTCTACAGGATATTTCTCCCATAGACCATCTGAGTCTCGAAACGTGCTGATGCCACTTTCTGCCGATATACCGGCACCTGTGAGAAAAACCAATTTCTTCATATCTTTTTACTATTTGATAGACGCTATAGATTTGATAGATGCTATAGATATTCAACTTTAGCAAGTGCGCCCCGAAGGGGCAACCTTCCTATAGCCCAGGGCACCGCCCTGGGTTTTTGATGTTGTATGTAGTTGCGCCCTGTAAGGGCAAAATCATTTATTTTATTCATGATGCTGCCCTTTCAGGGCGATTTTTGCCGGTCTTATATATCCCCAGGGTGGTACCCTGGGCTTGGCGATAGTGCCCTTTCAGGGCGATTCTATCCGCTCATATTCACTTGCTAAAGTTGAATAGATGCTATAGATGCTATAGAAACTATAGACCTATAAATCCAAAGACGCTGAAATCTTGAGCAATTGAGGACAATTGTCCGCTTTTTTAATAGATTATTTGCAAATTTAACAAAAAATATTACAAACTACGGAAAGACAAGAAAATAAAAGCGTAACTTTGCATGATTTTAGTATTTATAACAAAAAAGCAATCACATTTATGGACAAATTAAGTTATGCTCTGGGGCTTGGCATCGGCCATCAGCTGAAGAGCATGCTCAGAGGTGGCGACCTCATCGTTGACGACTTCGCCCTGGCCATCAAGGATGTGCTCAGCGATGCCAAGCCCAAGTTCTCAAGTGCAGAGGCACAGCAGATCGTTAACACCTATTTCAGCCAGTTGCAAGACACCTTGAATGCCGAGAAGGCAGCCAAAGGCAAGCAAGCCCTTGCTGAGGGCAAGGCTTTCCTGGAGCAGAACGCCCAAAAAGCCGGTGTGACCGTGACCAAGAGCGGACTGCAGTATGAGGTGCTGCAGCAAGGTAGCGGCAAGCATCCCAAAGTCACCGACACGGTGCGTTGCCACTACGAAGGTCGCCTCATCGATGGCACTGTCTTCGACAGTTCATATCGCCGCAACCAACCCGCCGACTTTGGCTTGAGCCAGGTGATCACAGGTTGGACCGAAGGTGTTCAGCTGATGGCAGAAGGCGCCAAATACCGTTTCTATATCCCTTATATGCTCGCTTATGGCGAGGGCGGATTCGGTGAAACAATTCCTCCTTTCAGCACACTCATTTTCGATGTGGAACTGATCAAGGTGCTGTAAGAAAACGCAGTAGTCTTTCCTTGACAACTATTCTACTACCCCACAACAAGAATATAAATCTTAGTACAATTAAATCATACAACAATGAAAAAGTATTTGTTTATGGCGGCTTCTGTAGCCGCAATGGCTTTCACCTCGTGCAACAACACAGAAGTGAAAACAGAGTTGAAAACAGACGTTGACTCACTGGCTTACGACCTGGGCGTGGCTCAGTCGGAAAGCCTGCGTCAGTACATGACCATGCAGCTGGGCGTTGACAGCACTCAGTTGGACGCAGTCATCAAGGGCATGAAAGAAGGTGCCACTCAGGACGAGGACAAGAGCCGCGACGCTTACCTCAGCGGTATTCAGATTGGCAAGCAGATCAAGAACATGGCCAAGGGCCTGTCCAACGACGTTTATGCCGGCGACAGCACTCAGCAGGTCAACCCACAGCACATCCTCGCAGGACTCGTGGCTGGTCTGACCCACAAGAACACCAAGACTCCTGAGGAGGCTTACAACGACTATCAGAAGAACATGCAGCCCATCGTGGACCGCAACACTGAGAAGCAGTACGGCGAGAACAAGAAAGCCGGTGAGGACTTCCTCGCTGCCAACAAGAAGAAGGAAGGCGTGGTGACACTGCCCAGCGGACTTCAGTACAAGATCATCAAGGAGGGCAAGGGTGTGATGCCTAACGACAGCGCTACAGTATCGTTCGACTACACTGGCAAACTCATCGACGGCACAGAGTTCGACTCATCAAAAGACCGTCAGCCCCTGGAGCTCCGTCTCGACCGTCCAGGCTTCATCGCTGGTGTGACCGAGGCCATCAAACTGATGCCAGAGGGTTCTGTATGGGAAGTGTATATCCCCTACGACCTGGCTTACGGATCACGTCCAGCTGGTCAGCAGATCAAACCTTTCTCTGCCCTCGTTTTCGAACTTGAGTCAAAGAAAGTGACTAACAAGTAGTCATCAAGAAGCTGTTTAGCAATGAAAACGATCCTTATTGCATTTCTCTCTTTCTTCCTCTGTTCATCCATCGCGGATGCAGGAGTGACGGAGGTGGCTCGCGACAGCGTGAAGACTGCCAAAGTCAAGAAGGAGAAGAAAAAGAAGAGCAAGAAAGACGCCAAGGCTGAGTCTCAGGCCTACGACATGACACTCCCTGAGCTGAAGACACGCGAAGACTCCATGACCTACATCTTCGGCTGCTCGCAGTCCAACGGTTTCATGAACTTCGTGGTCAACCAGCTGAAAGTAGATACCGCCAACTACCTGAACGACTTCGTTCGCGGACTGATGGAGCGAATCGAACTCGACACGCTCGACAAGGCGAAAGCCGCCTACAACGCAGGTGCTGACGTGGCTTCACAGATCACGAGAATCAACCAGCAGTTCAGTGCCGACTACTACGCTGCCGAGCCTGGCAAACAAATGTCGACCAGCCTGTTGGCCAAGGCCATCATCAACGCTTCCTTGGGCAAGACCGACCTCAAGGCTGAGGATGCCGCCAAGGAGTTCCAGCAGAAGATGGAGGTACGCCACGCCGAGAACAAAGAGGCGATGTATGGCGCCAACCGTCTGGAAGGCGAGAAGTTCCTGGCCGACAACAAGCTCAAGGAGGGTGTAGTCACCCTGCCTAGCGGCTTGCAGTACAAGGTGCTGACCGAAGGCACAGGCGAGAAACCTCAGGTGACGGACAAGGTGGAGGTGAACTATGAAGGACGTCTCATCGACGGCACAGTCTTCGATAGTTCCTACCAGCGCAACAAACCTTCTACTTTCCGCGCCAACCAGGTCATCAAGGGATGGACTGAGGCCCTGACGATGATGCCGGTAGGTTCGAAGTGGGAGTTGTACATCCCGCAAGAACTGGCTTACGGTGACCGTGAGCAGGGTCGCCAGATCAAGCCTTACTCGGCATTGATCTTCACCGTCGAACTACTGGGCATCGTCAAGGAAGAGGCTGCAACCACCGACAACAAGGCTGGTGGACTCAAACCCAATGCCGTGCTGCCTACATCCAAGCGACCTGCGATCAGAAGGAATAAGTGATTTTAGGCGTTAGGCGTTAGACTTTAGGCGTTAGACTTTAGACCTTAGGCATTAGACCTTAGACTTTAGGCTTTAGCCTTAGACTTTAGAGGGAGCTCTGTGCCCGCCCTTTCAAGGGCGGTGTAAGCATCTCCAAAGATTTTAGGAAGCGGACTGAGTTGTGGCTCAGTCCGCTTCCTTTTTCTTTGACGACGCGACGTGTCGCTTCCGTGAAGCATAACAACCTACATAATGTTGAGAAAAACGAAAATGTCATGAAAAACATTCAAAAAGTGAAGAAAAACGCCTTATAATTTGGAAAAATGACAAATGATTTCGTAAATTTGCTTACTAAATGGCAACTAAAGCCACAAAAGACTCATCCATCCGCATGGATTAGGCGGAAAAAAGATACACCAACAGCAAATCAATCATAACAAACATAATGGAAAAAATAGACAAACTCGACAAGCAGATTATGGAGATCATCTCCAACAACGCTCGTATTCCCTTTAAAGATGTGGCAACAGCCTGTGGCGTATCTCGCGCCGCCATCCACCAGCGCGTTCAGCGCCTGATCGACATGAACGTGATAGTAGGTTCAGGCTACAACGTCAATCCCAAGAGCTTAGGCTATACCACCTGCACCTATGTGGGCATCACCCTGGAGAAAGGATCGCTCTACAAACAGGTGGTCGATGAACTCAAGCACGTTCCCGAGATTGTGGAATGCCACTACACCACTGGCCCCTACTCCATGCTCGTGAAACTCTATGCCAAGGACAACGAACAGCTCATGGACTTGCTCAACAACAAGATTCAAGGCATTCAAGGCGTTGATGCCACCGAGACGCTGATCTCTCTGGAGCAAAGCATCAAGAAGGAAGTGCCCATATCCATCGACGAGGACTAAAAACACTTCACTCATCATGACTTTTCATTTCGAAGGGCTACTCATCGGCATTTGCACTTTCCTGATTATCGGCATCTTCCACCCCATCGTCATCAAGGCTGAATACCATTTCGGCACACGATGCTGGTGGGTCTTTCTCGTAGCGGGTGTGGCGGGTGCCGTAGCCACTGTTTTTATTCCAAGTGTGTTCTGGGCGTCGCTCACGGGAGTATTCGCTTTTTCCTGCTTCTGGAGCATCAAGGAAGTCTTCGAGCAGGAGAGACGCGTCAAGCGAGGATGGTTCCCAAAGAACCCCAAGCGGAAATACAATTTCTAAACTCCCCATCGAGGAAAAAACATCCTAAAACTCCCCTCCCCTTCGAGGGGAAGAAACATCCTAAAACTCCCCTCCCCTTCAAGGGGAAGAAACATCCTAAAAACTCCCCTCCCCTTCGAGGGGAGGGGCAGGGGTGGGGTCATGCCTCACTCCGCCCCATACAACCCACACATCCCATGCAAGATTTCAACTGGACTGCGGCCTACAACCGCCTGAACACCGGTTTCAAGCCCCATGAGAGCCGTCCGCTGATCGGCATCACGGGCAATCACCGCGAACTCGACACCTTCCTCAACGAGGCGTACTACCGCTCCGTGCTTGAAGCAGGTGCTATACCCGTAGTCATACCACCCCACGACGACCTCAGCATCCTCCCCGACCTGCTCGACAGCCTAGACGGCATCCTTCTGAGTGGCGGGGCAGACATGAACCCATTGTTCATGGGTGAGGAGCCTGTACGTGGTTTGCACAGCGTCAACGTCAAGCGCGACCAACAGGAACTGGTGATCGCGCGTCTGGCCTACGACCGCCAGATACCCATGCTGGGCATTTGCCGCGGCATACAGATGATGGTGGTGGCATTGGGAGGCAGCATCTACCAAGACATCTACTCGCAAGTGAGCAAGGACTGCCTCAAGCACACACAGGAACTTGACCGTGCAACACCATCACACAGCGTCAACCTCACTCAAGGCTCGCTGCTGCACGAGTTGTTCAAGACCGACACCATCTACGTCAACTCCTTCCACCACCAGGCGGTCAAGGATGTGCCTGCATGTCTGAAAGTCACCGCCACCAGCCCTGATGGCATCGTCGAGGCGGTGGAATCGACCGAATACAAGTCCATTCTCGGCGTGCAATGGCATCCAGAGGCTTTCTGCATGGCTGGCAAGGACGACATGAAACCCATCTTCGAGTGGCTGACACGCGAAGCGGCGTCGTTCAAAGCAGCCAAACGCGTTCACCAACGCATCGTCACACTCGATTCCCACTGCGACACCCCGATGTTCTTTCCCCAGCACATCGACTTCTCCTCTCGCGACCCTCGTATCTTGGTCGATCTGCACAAGATGACGGAAGGAAGGCTCGATGCCAGCATCATGGTGGCATACCTCAAGCAACTGGAACGCGACGACGAATCGCTCATCAACGCCACAGCCAAAGCCAACCAGATTCTCACTCAGATAGAGGAGATGGTGGCGAAGAACTGCACAGCGGTGGATATCGCCTACCGCCCCGAAGACATCCTCCGTCTCAAGCGCGCAGGCAAGAAAGCCATCATGCTGGGCATTGAGAATGGCTATGCCATCGGAAAGGACATCACCAATGTGGAGAAATTCCGCCAGCGAGGCGTGGTCTATATGACGCTCTGCCACAATGGCGACAACGACATCTGCGACTCTGCCAAAGGTAACGGCGAACATGGAGGTGTCAGCGAGTTGGGCGAGAAAGTCATCAAGGAGATGAACCGTGTGGGCATGATGGTGGACCTCAGTCATGCGGCAGAAAGCAGCTTCTACGACGCACTGGAAATCAGTGCCCTACCCATCGTCTGTTCCCATTCCTCTGCTCGTGCGCTGTGCGACCACCCTCGCAACCTCACCGACGAACAAATGCGCCGACTGGCACAGAAAGGCGGTGTGGCACAAGTGACATTCTACAATGGCTTCCTGCGCAAGGAGGGGCAAGCCAGCATCCTCGATGCCATCAACCACCTCAACCACGCTGTCAACGTGATGGGTATTGAGCATGTGGGCATCGGCACCGACTTCGACGGCGATGGCGGAATCTGTGGGTGTGCATCAGCATCAGAGCTCATCAACTTCACCCGCCGCCTGCTTCTCGAACGCTACACCGAAGAGCAGATTGCCATGATTTGGGGCGGCAACTTCCTGCGAGTGATGCAGCAAGTCCAAGACGCTTAAAAAGTAGGGACGCGACGTGTCGCGTCCGATTTTGAAAACACTCATCAATACAGAACACTCATGAAAAAAACGATATTTCTCTTATCCATGGTGTCACTACTCTCCTCATGTTCCTCCTGCGGCGATGGAAACAACAACCAGGGAGGCAACATCGGCAGTTATGAGAGCATCGCACCCACATTCAACGCCGACAGTGCCTACGCCTACGTGGCACAGCAATGTGCCTTCGGACCACGCACCATGAACAGTGCCGCCCACGACTCTTGCGGCAACTACATCGCACGAGAGTTCCAGCGTCGGGGCGCCAACGTCTTCAATCAGGAGGCCGAACTGCAGCTCTACGACGGCACACCCATTCATGCTCGCAACATCATCGCATCATTCGACACTGCCAACGCTGCCCGTGTGATGATATGCGCACACTGGGACTCGCGTCCTTGGGCCGACCACGATGCAGACGAGAACAACCACCACAAGGCCATCGACGGTGCCAACGACGGAGCGAGCGGAGTGGGTATCCTGCTGGAGATTGCACGTCAGATCCAACAGAAAGCGCCATCGGTGGGCATCGACCTCATCTGTTTCGATGCTGAGGACTGCGGCGTGCCAGAATGGGCTGACTACCCAGGCGACACGGGAGACACATGGTGCTTAGGGTCGCAATACTGGGCTCGCAAAGCAAGTGCCAGTGGCTACAGCGCGCGTTTCGGCATCCTACTCGACATGGTGGGCGGCAAACAGAGTCTGTTCCTCAAAGAGCAACTGTCGATGCACTTCGCCCCCAGCATCGTCGATAAGGTATGGTCGGCAGGACAACGGGTGGGCTACTCCGACTACTTCCCCAACGCCATTGGTGGAGCAGTCACCGACGACCATGTGCCTGTCAACCGTATTGCAGGCATACCCTGCATCGACGTGATCGGCACCAACTCAGCAAACAAGGAGGGATTCCCCGCCACTTGGCACACCGTCAACGACAATATCGAGAACATCGACCGCCAGACCCTCAAGGCCGTCGGACAAACCGTCCTCGAAGTCATCTACACCGAAAACTAACAAGGCTAACGATTTTTCGATCAATCGATTAAACGATCTTCCGATTAAACGTTCAAACGATTAGCCGATTAAACGAAAAATACGAAAACAAAATGACCATAGAAGAAACCCAACAAGAAATCATTGATGAGTTCAGCGACTACGATGATTGGATGGATCGCTACCAACTGCTCATCGACTTAGGCAACGACCAAGAGCCACTGCCAGAGGAGTACAAGATTGAAAGCAACCTGATCGACGGTTGTCAGAGCCGTCTGTGGCTGCAAGCCGACCTCGTGGATGGCAAAATCCACTATCGCGCAGAAAGCGAGGCACTGATCGTGAAGGGTATCGTGGCACTGCTCATCCGTGTGCTCAACGACCACACACCCGAAGAAATCCTCGATGCCGACCTCCACTTCATCGATGACATCGGACTGCGCGAACACCTATCCCCCACCCGCAGCAACGGCCTGCTCTCGATGCTCAAGCAAATGAAACTCTACGCCATGGCCTTCAAAGCCCTTTAAAACTCCCCCTCCCCTTCGAGGGGAAAGACATCCTAAAAACTCCCCTCCCCTTCGAGGGGAAAGACATCCTAAAAACTCCCCTCCCCTTCGAGGGGA
>CAMOWU010000027.1 GCA_946628545.1 uncultured Bacteroides sp.
CGGCAACCCCATCACGGAAGCCATTGAACATTGAACATTGACCATTGAACATTGAACATTGAACATTGAACATTGGCTTCGCCTAAAATGCTCACGCTCGGCATAGCTCGAGCAAGGACTTCAGCATGGAGCAGGTCGCATACACTCACGACTATCGCGAACAAACAGCAGAATGGAACGACTGGCAAGTGGGTCCATTCTCCCGTCTCAGCATCGGTGACTCAGATTCGGGACAGACAGTGGGTGGCACAAGATGGTATCGCAAGACCTTCCATCTGACTGGCAACTCCGTTGAGGAGGTCCTCCGGCAGAAGTTGTTCCGTCTGCGCTTCGAAGGCGTTTACAACCAAGCAGAAGTGTAGGTGAACGGTAAAAAAGCGGCGATGAACGTTTTTGGATTCATGCCCTTTGTGGTGGACATAAATACATTCGTTAATTACTATCTTCCGTTCCTTTATGTTTCTTCTTCCGTGTATAAACCTTTTTCGACTTGTGAACTCTGCTCTGCGAATGAAAGCCTGAGCCGAGCAGTTCCATCTCTGCCTCGCGCCCTCCCCGCCTCATCGCCTTGATGGCATCCAGAGTCGATGTTTTCTGTATCTTTTTTTTCAGTTTCTTCATGATAACTTCTATCTATCAAACATGTCAATTCATTTTATGGTAGGAGGTTCGGCATTCCTGCCGAACGTTTTTGTGCGGCAGGAATGCCGCACCTCCTAATAGACAATGTTTTTAACCATTGATGTTATGATAGTGCGGAATGAATTTGAATGTCTCTCAGCCAATCCCGAACTTCCATCAAGGCACAACCTAACAGATTCTCACCATGCCACTGGTCAACAGTGACTTTCATGGCTGCTTCTCGATCTAAGCCTATACCCCAAATCTTGTCATACGGGCTGGCTTCAACCAAAATAGCGTCTCCAGTAGATAGCAAGAAGTCTTTAAGGTCTGGATTCTGCGAGAACTTGGCCTTGTTGCCCTCAACGACGATTTCTGATTTCTTTGAATCCCACGGCTCAGACTCGAAGCCATGAACCATCCTTCCCAATTTTTTGTAGTCATGGGGATGATTGGCATTCATAATCTCGCGACAGACCTCATCGTCCTTAAACAAGCGTGCCTTGCTTGCCATCATATACTGTTCGGTGGTGTGGTATTGTACGCCATCTACTTCAAAATGGCAATCATACCACTGGCTCAGACATGCAGCAGTCATTTTCTCCGGATTAGGCGTGTGGCCCCAGAAATAGACGATCTTCGTTTCGGGTTTCCGGCGGACGATGTCCTTGATGGTTTCAATTGTGTACTTCATCTTAAGCCTCCTTATCTCTAATAGTCATTATTATTCTACCTAAATGATTCTCTCCCTGCCAACTATACAAATCTATGCCCCAATAGGTCTCATGTTTGTTGTTTCCGTTGACCAGAAGACGATTTCCCGTTGCTTTCAACTTTCTCATCAAGACTGGGTTTTGCTCAAACTTTGCCCGAATGATGGATTCCATCATACTGAGACGTGCATCTTCCCAACCAGGATATGGAACAATGTCTCTCCCTTTCAATACAGCCTTCTCTGGCGTGCAACCTGCAAAAAACCTCCGCTCAGATTCATCCCCGCACTTGGAGGCTTGATAAGCGGCCTCTGCACTGCCATACACCAGACCCTGCCATTCCAATCTCACCTTGAAACGATTACTCAAAAAGTCGTACTCGTCCTTGAATTTGTCAATCATATCAGGGAAGTCAGCAGAAGAAAATCCTTTGAACAACTCCCACACTCCAGGACACAACATATCCTGACACGATGCCCCCGTCAACATGCGTTCTCTGATAGCAGACGAACTGATGGTCTCTGTCCCTGCTGGCTGAGGAAGTGTCACTATGCGATTCAGATAGGGAGACAATACATCGCTGTCTTTCAACGTGTTCTCAATCATCCCATCTTCTCTGGAATAGAGAACGACCTTGAACATCGTCAGGAAATCCCTCTTTTCCGTCATGTGGGCCAGCAGCTTCAGTTTATCAGCCCCCATCAGGAAATACAACTCGGCATCAGGGTATTCCTCCTGAAGAGCCATCAAGGTGGGCATCGTTCTCGGTTCTACAGTGCCGATTTCCTTCTCACATACAACCATTCTGCTGTCAGTACACATTGACTGCAGCATCATGACACGCAACTCTGGAGGTAAGACGACGGGCGGATGACAATGACGCATCTTCCGTTTCAGGTAGGCATCACTGACGGGAACAAAGAACCCAATATTTGCATCAAGCGCATCAATGGCATCCTTCATCAACCTGTAGTGTGCCAAAGTGGGAGGGTTGAAACTCCCTCCCATGACTATGATTCTTTTATTCTCATTATCCATTTCTTATGTAATTTTACGCAAAAGTACGGGCTTTATTTGAAACCTCCAAATTTTCTTGCGTAAATTTTACATAAGAACTGTATTTTTATCTACAAAAAATCAACGCTGGTCAATCAGTGTCTGGCGGACGATCTTTGCCCATGGTTTGAGTTCATCCTCTGTCCAGTAGCCTGTGGCGCTGGCTCCAGGCACAAGCATCGAACACGACTCCACCTTGTCGGAGACGCTCCAGGCGCACCAGCTGAGTTTCCTTTCTTTCATCCAATCGACGTAAGCCTTCCATGCCATATCGTCGATAGGTCCGTCGCCACTGGCCTCCATACCAGCGCATTCGCTGACAAAGACAGGTATTCCCTTGGCGATGGCAGCGTCAGTGCGTTCGCGAAGCCATGGTCCATGAGTTGCCGCATAGAAATGCATGGTGTACATGATGTTCTTCTCGTCTGTAATGGGGTCGTCGGCCACCTTGTCGATGTCCTGGTCCCAGTGTGGGCAACCAATGAGGATGACAGCGTCGGGTTCAATCTCGCGAATGGCCTTGATGACATTCTTGGAGTAGATTTTCACTTCTTCCCAAGACTCGTAATCAGGTTCGTTGAACAATTCGTAGATGACGTTTGGCACCCCTTTGTACTTGATGGCCATTTGACGGAAGAACTTGATAGCATCTTCCTCGAAGACGTCGTGGCTGTGCCAGTCGATGATGGCGTATGCATTGTTGGCTATGGCAGCATCGACGACCTCGAAGACACAGCGCAACCCCAATGCGGGGTCTTGTAGATAACTGTTGTGCATTTCCTCATTGAAAGGTCTGCTGACGCCCATGGATGCACGTATGACGTCGGCACCCCACTCCTTGACGAAGTAGGTGCAGCTCTCCTTATTCCAGAATCTCGGCCAAATTTGATGCCAACCGTAGCTGATGCCGCGAAGCACCACAGGTTGACCGTCCTCGCCTACTAATTGACTGCCCTTGACCGACAGTTTCTGCACGGGTTTCTCTTGTGGGTTCTTGTCTTTTTTCTTTCCGTTGTCTGCCCATGTGGGAAGGGCGACTACTGCCATCAACAGGACAGTGATAAAATACTTGATTTTCATAGGGTTGATGAATGGTTATTGGTTATTGGTTATGGGTTATTCAGGATTTTGAATGGTTATTGAGGGGGATTACACCGGGCTTGAAAGCCCGGGCACAGGGCTCCCTCAATGTTCAATGGTCAATGTTCAATGGTCAATGGTCAATGGTCAATGGTCAATGTTCAATGGTCAATGGTCAATGGTCAATGGTTTCCTTTTGTTCGAGTATGTCCATGAGTTTGAGCATCTCGTCGCGATATTGGGCAGCGAGCATGAAGTCGAGTTTCTTGGACGCCTCGAGCATCAGCTGTCGAGAGTGTTCGATAGACTTCTTGAGCTGCTGTTCGTCCATGCCGAGTGTGATGGGATCCTCGGCAGCCGTATCAACATGCTGATCGTAGAACGCCTTTTCGAGATAATCGACCTGTTTACCTTCATTGATGGCCTTATGCGCCTTACGTATCTGCTGTGGCGTGATGCCATGTTCCTCGTTGTAGCGCATCTGTTTCTCCCTTCGCCGGTTGGTTTCGTCGATGGTTTGCTGCATGCTCTTGGTCATTCGGTCGGCATAGAGTATAGCCATGCCATTGATGTTTCTCGCCGCTCGTCCAATGGTCTGGGTCAGTGCTCTGTGACTACGGAGGAATCCCTCGTTGTCGGCATCGAGTATAGCCACCAGCGACACCTCTGGCAGGTCGAGTCCCTCGCGCAGAAGGTTCACTCCAATCAGCACGTCGTAGATGCCACTTTTCAGTTTGTCGAGAATCTCCACACGCTCGAAAGTATCGACATCGCTGTGGATATAGTTGCATCGGATGTCGAAACTCGACAGGTGCTCCGCCAGTTCCTCTGCATGTCGTTTGGTGAATGTGGTGACCAGCACACGTTCGTCGCGCTCCACCCTTTTGGCGATTTCTTCCATCAAGTCGTCAATCTGGTGCTCTTTGGGTCGCACCTCGATGGCAGGATCCAAGAGACCTGTAGGACGTATGAGTTGTTCTGCGATCACACCTTCAGATTTCACCAGTTCGTATTCCGCCGGCGTGGCGCTGACGTAGATGACCTGATGGACCATGCTCTCGAACTCATCGAAGGTGAGGGGGCGGTTGTCGAGCGCCGCAGGCAGTCGGTAGCCATACTCCACAAGTGTGGTTTTCCTCTTCCTGTCTCCCCCGTACATCGCCCTGATCTGTGGCACAGACTCATGGCTTTCATCGATGATCATGAGGAAGTTGTCGGGGAAGAAGTCGAGCAGGCAATAAGGTCTTTCACCAGCTTTTCGTCCGTCGAAATAGCGCGAGTAATTCTCAATGCCCGAGCAGTGGCCCAGTTCGCGTATCATTTCCAGGTCGTTGGTGACGCGCGTCTCTATCAGCTTGGCCCTCATCTTGTCGCCCACATCCTCGTAGAAGAGAATCCGTTCGTGCAGGTCGTCCTCAATCATGTGGATAGCCGTCTGGATTCGGTCCTTGGGAGTGACGAAAAGGTTGGCAGGATAGATCTTATAGGAGTCAAAGGATTGTATGCGGTGTCCGTTGAAAGTGTCGATCTCCTCGATGGCATCAATCTCGTCGTCCCAGAAGGTCACCCTGACCGTCTTGTCGTCGTAGGCCAGACACACATCGACATTGTCGCCCTTGACGCGGAAGTTGCCCCTTGAGAGTTCGATGTCGTTGCGCACATAGAGCGACGAGACGAGCTTGCGCAGGAACTCGTCGCGGTCAATCTTGTCGCCTTTGGCCACAGAAATGATACCCTGTGTGAAGTCCATAGGGCTTCCCATACCGTAGATGCAAGAGACCGAAGACACAACGATAATGTCGTTGCGGCCCGACAGCAGTGACGAGACTGCCGACAGCCGCAGTCGGTCCACTTCCTCGTTGATGGCGAGGTCTTTCTCGATGTAGGTGTCGGTAGAAGGAAGATAAGCCTCAGGCTGGTAGTAATCGTAGTAGCTCACATAGTATTCCACGGCATTGTTCGGGAAAAACGCCTTCATCTCGGTGTAGAGCTGGTGGGCCAGCGTCTTGTTGTGGCTCAAGATGAGTGTCGGCCTCTGCACATTGTTGATGACATTGGCCATGGTGAATGTCTTTCCCGACCCAGTGACGCCGAGCAAAACCTGTGCTGGCAACCCTTCGTTCAATCCGTCGGTAAGTTGTCGGATGGCTTCGGGTTGGTCGCCCGTCGGTTGGTATTCAGATGTCAGTTCAAATTCCATTTGCAGATATTTTTGTCACAGATAGTTCGTAAGTGGATGTCTATCAAATATAGCTCCAATCCACCTTAAAGAAAGTATTGGTCATGCGAAATTAACAAATTCTTGTCATAAATCAAGGGTTTGTGACATAATTTTAGATAATTAAACATTGAAACAAGATAAATATGTTGGTCAATTCGAATAAATTGCCTAATTTTGCATGAAATTTCGTTTATTGTCAAAATGAAGAGGAATATTTTTTTCAGTCTGGTACTCGCGTCGGTACTTGCCTCTTGTGGTGATTACACCAAACTGCTCAAGTCCGACGACTTCGACTATAAATACGAAGCCGCAAAAGCTTATTACGCAGAAGGCCGTTATGGTTATTGCGCCTCCATACTCGAAGACATGCTGTTGCTTCTCAAGGGTTCACCCGATGCAGAAGAATCACTCATCATGACTGCGATGTGCAACTACAACATCAAGGACTATGAGTCTGCCCAGCTCTACTTCTCCCGCTATTACAAGACCTATCCCAAAGGCAAATACTCAGAAGTGGCCCGCTACTACAGCGGCAAGTCGCTTTTCCTTCAGTCGCCCGACCCACGCCTCGACCAGACACCGACCTACAGCGCCATCAGCGAGTTGCAGGATTTCATGGACAACTTCCCCTACTCTTCCCGTCGCGACGAGGTCAACGACATGATTTTCCAGTTGCAGGACAGATTGGTACAGAAGGAATACAACTCAGCCAAGCTCTACTACAACTTGGGTAGCTACGTGGGCAACTGCTACAATGGAGGCAACAACTACGAGGCCTGCATCATCACAGCAGAGAACGCCATCAAAGCCTATCCCTACACCAACATGCGCGAAGAACTCTACTACATCATCTTGAAAGCCAGATACCAACTCGCCACCCACAGCGTTGACGAAAAGAAACAAGAACGCTACCAGCAGACGGTAGATGAATACTTCGGATTCAAGAACGAGTTCCCCGACAGCAAGTACATCAAGGAGGCCGACCAGATCTACAAGCACTCCATCGGCAAGTTCGACAAGAATGCAGACCAAGACAGTGCGTCCACCTTCTGATTCCCAGGGGATCCTTCCGAATATGCAAGCCCTACAGCGTATGCTCTGCATCTCGTCGGTTACAATCATTCAGAACACCAACAACAATCGATAATAATCATCATTCAATATTTTCAACATGGATTTCAAAAAAGTCAAGGCAGAAGCCACTACCATCACACGCAATCTCGCAGACTTCAGCGAGGGAACCAACAATGTGTATGAAACTGTAGTCATCATCTCCAAGCGTGCCAATCAGATTGCTATAGAGATGAAGGATGAGCTCAAGAAGAAACTTGAGGAATTCGAAGAGGCCAACGAGACTCTTGAGGAGAAGTTTGAGAACCAAGAGCAGATCCAGATTTCCAAGTTCTATGAGCGTTTGCCCAAACCATCCCTCATTGCCACCCAGGAGTATCTCGAAGGCAAAATCCATTGGAGAAATCCAAAACAGGAAACCAACGACGGTTTTTAGTTAAGAGTTAAGAATTAAGAGTTAAGAATTAAGAAAGTTGTCCCGAAAATGTGAAACACAAGTTAGGCTAACGATCAGATTATACTCTTCACATTTATGATTCAGCGAATACAAACCGTATATATGGCGATAGCCTGTGTGCTGTGCATCCTCTGTCTGTGTTCAGACTTGGGTCGTTTCATGGTGGCAGGTGTTGAGGCTGCTTCCTTTTCCAACTTCAACTTCAATGTGGTGGAAGGAGGCAGTTTGTCCAGCATGGCGGAAAGTGGTCCTTGGGGATTGAGCATACTCATGTTCATGATCATCTTCCTGCTGATCATTGCCATCATGCTTTTCCGCAAGCGCATGCGTCAGGTACGCCTCCTGTCGTTGAGCTGCATCCTATTGGTCGGCTACATGATCACCTATGCTTTCATAGCATGGGTCTATGACTCAAAGGTTGAAGCCGCCTTGCAGCCCGAGACATACTCCTTCCAACTGACAGCCGGTGCCATTTATCCAGTCATCGTCTTCATTCTCAATGCCATGGCCATCCATTACATCAAGAAAGACGAGGCACTGGTTCGTTCCCTCGACCGACTCAGATAAGGATTGAGGCGAGGGATATTGTCTTAAGAAAGATGAACATACGGCAGGAATGCCGCACCTCCTACTCCAGTTGTCATCATCGTTGTTTGAATCAGCAGCCATCTTTGACAACTGGAGATATTTATTACCACCCACAACACATCAACCCATTCATTGACAGGATGAAACGACTTCAGTTCATACTTTTCTTGTCGCTCACTTCCCTCCTCATGACCTCAACAGCCTGGGGGCAGGAGAAAAAAAGCGTATATCAGTTCATGCCGCAAACGAGCGACGAAGGATTGGAGGCTTTGATAGAGATAGCCCGCAGTGGCAACGCCCATGCGCAGTACAAACTGGGATGTATCTATCTGAACAGAGGCTTGGAGCCCACCAACATGCAGAAGTGCATCGACTGGCTGACCAGGTCGTCGGAACAGAACTTCGACTCCGCCCAGTACAAGCTGGCGCTTTGCTACTACGATGGCAAAGGCGTGGAACAAGACTTTGCAACAGCCCTCAAATGGTTTCGCAGGGCCGCCGATCAAGGTCATCAGTCCGCTATGTACTATGTAGGTAGGCTCTACGCCAGAGGCGAAGGTGTAGCATCCGACACCTTAGAAGCCAAGAAATGGATCGACCAGGCGATAGCCATAGAAACTGAGAACAAAGAACTCACTCCCTATCAGAAACAGTTGAACGCCAACGCCACAGCCATCGTAAGGCGTCAGGCAGAGGGAGGCGACCCCTACGCACAGTATTTCCTGGGGCTCATCTACGAGGAAGGGAAGTATGCGGAAAAAGACTTGAACCAAGCCGCTGAATGGTTTGCCAAGGCTGCCGCACAAGGGCATCGCAAAGCCCAAGAACATCTCGACAAAATCAAAAAGTAGATCCCATTTCCCCCAGAAAATCGATTGAACGAAGAATCGATTAAACGAAGAATCGATTGAACGATTAATCGATTAAACGATTAAACGAAAGAAAAAAAAACCTTCCGCAAATGAAGAAAGCACTACTGATACTCCTGGCCATCGCGCTATGCGCTGGTGTCTATTGCGGCTACTGCCTTTTCGGCAAGGTGATGAACCATACAGAGACCGTCTATCTCTACCTCGACCGCGACGACGACATCGACTCCCTGAAGTCGAAACTCTTCGCACAGACCTCTCCCTCTCCCACCCTGGGTTTCGACCTTGGCACACGCCTGCTACGTATGGAAGGCAACTACAAAGGCCGCTACGCAGTGGAAACAGATGCATCCCTGCTGTCGGTGCTGCGTATGGTCCGCAACCACGCCCAGTCGCCTGTCAATGTAGTGGTACCCAGTGTCAGGACCGTCGAAGACCTCGCAGGCAGAATATCCGACAAACTGATGATCGACTCCGCCGAAATCGTCGAATTGCTTCACAGCGACACT
The DNA here is from genome assembly GCA_946628545.1 of uncultured Bacteroides sp. Taxonomy (GTDB): domain Bacteria; phylum Bacteroidota; class Bacteroidia; order Bacteroidales; family Bacteroidaceae; genus RUG11857. Next base: position 9,186 of record CAMOWU010000027.1, read on the forward strand.
TTGATGACCAGATTGGGCTACGACCACCAGACCTTCCTCGGCATGTTCATCCCCAACACCTACGAGATGTATTGGGACGTAAGCGCCGAGAATCTCGTGGAACGCCTGTACAAGGAGCATCAGACGTTCTGGAACGAAGAGCGCAAGGGAAAAGCGCAGGCACTGGGCATGAATGAGAACCAAGTAGCCACATTGGCCAGCATTGTTGACTCTGAATCGGCCTACAACCCCGAGAAGCCCCGCATCGCCGGCCTCTACCTCAACCGCATGAAAAAAGGAATGTCGCTTCAGAGCGACCCCACAGTGATCTTCGCCTTGGGCGACTTCACCATCCGCCGTGTGCTCAACAAGCACCTGACCATCGATTCACCCTATAATACCTATAAATATAAAGGGTTGCCTCCAGGTCCCATCCGCATCCCGTCGATTGCAGGTCTTGACGCTGTGCTCAATCACGAAGACAACAATTATATCTATATGTGCGCCAAGGAGGACTTCTCTGGGAGCCACAACTTCGCTGTGACCTACAGTGAGCACCAAGCCAATGCACGTCGATACGTCAAAGCACTCAACGAAAGAGGCATCAAATGATTGAAGGTGGAAAATCCTTCAACACCTACCGAAAGGCTATTGATATAGGTCCCCTTCAAGAAAGAGCGGTTTGCGCGTAGTGCTTGACCAGTCCTTCAATGGGTGCCCTCAACACCACTCCCAGTTGATAGCCATGGCGGTTGAGCGCCTCTTCCAATTCTGTACGGAAATAATAGGCTATTGAGCCAATGAAATGAACGCAGTCGCCACGTCGCGACTGCTTGTTTTTCACCACATTCCGACGCACGAACTCACTGAAGCAATCCACCAGGAAGGCATGTATCTGAGGATGTTGACGGTGGGCAGAACAAAACAGCGTCAGCGAGGCGAGAAAACGATTGGGCAAAGGCTGCCGATAGACCTTTTCCACCACCTCTGCCACGGTCAGTCCTGTTTCCCCGACAAAACAGTCGAAAAGTTCGTCAGAAAACTGTCTTTTGAACATATCGCCCACCAGCCGCTTGCCAATATACGCTCCACTGCCTTCGTCGCCCAAGATGTAGCCCAAGGCAGGAACATTGTCGGTCATTCGCACCCCGTCGTAGTAGCATGAGTTGGCACCCGTGCCCAAGATGCACACCATACCAGGTTTGTCGCCACATAGAGCCTTAGCGGCACCCAGCATGTCGCTCCCCACCGTCACCGTATCAGGGTGGTTCAGCACTTCTGACAAACAACTTGCCACCAACGGGCATTTCTCTTCCGTGCATCCTGCGCCGAAGAACCACACATCCTCCACCTTCCTGTCGCCCACAAGAGGCAGCAGGTCAGTTTTTATGATGTCCTGCATAGCTTCCTCACTCAGATGAAAGGGGTTGATGCCCTGCCCCTCCGCAAATTCTATGGTCGCCCCGTCAATGAGCGCCCAGGCAGTCTTGGTGCTGCCACTGTCTGCTATAATTCTCATACTTTTTCTTAATTTATGTGCGAAATTAGTAAAACAAATTGAAAGATGGCTCAAAATCGGAGATAAAGCACTAATTTTGCATCATAAATCATTAAAGTATATGTTCAAGAGAATCACCCTCACCCTCCTTCTCATGCTCGTCTTCAGCGTCAGCATGCAAGCTGTGCTCAAGGAAAAGGACCTGGCTCAGACCTTGGCTAACTTGCGCGTGGAGCTCCAGAAAAGCTACGACGACAAACTGGAGCAACAAGAGCGTTATCGCAACAACGCGCAGCTGATGAACCAGCGTGTGACCGAGTCGGCAAAGACGAGCAGCCAGATAGCGCTGATGCTCTACAGCCAGAAACGCGACTATGTCTTCGACATCGCCTACGCTTGCAGCGAGGCCATGGAGCTCTACCGCAGTTTCAACAAGATCACGCTGCCTTTCACCAAATTCGAGGCGAACATGAACTCCGACATCGAGCGCTACACCGAACTCATCACCACCCTGGAGAACATCCCCGAATACATCCTCGAGACAGAAGAGGAAAAGGCAGACCGCAACGAGTGCCTCCGCACCGCCAAGGTGCTGCTCGACATCTGCAACGAACAGAAAACCACCCTTTTGGAAGCCGAGCGACGCTACGACAACACCAAAGAACGCTTGGGCAAGATGAACGACTATGCCCAGAAACGCTACCAAAGCCTGAAGGACGACGTCTTCCGCAACGGTGACTACTCCTACCCCATGGTCATCGGCATGTTCAACCGTTTCTACCGCAATTCACGCACCGCTATGGAGGAGAAATACGTCTCGCGTCCGGGCGTGCGTTCTGAATGGGGAGCCCCCGCCTACATTTTCCTGTTCTCGTTCATTATTTCGTGGGTCATCATCTCCAGTATCATCAGCAACATCGTCATCCGCAACTTCCTGCCACGGAGAATCCGCAGGAACGAGGAATTCATCAAGAAACGATCCTGTCTGATCCAGGCATTCACCGCAGTGACCTTTGCCATCGCTGCCATGATCATCAGGTTCTTCGCTACCCACAACTTCTTCAATATGGCATCAGGCCTGCTCATTGAGTACGCATGGCTTATCGCCGCTATCCTCATCTCACTGCTGGTGCGTGTGCCAGGCGACAAAGTGAACAGGGCATACCGACTCTACGCACCCATCCTCACACTGGGTTTCATCGTCATCATCACTCGCATCCTGTTCGTACCCAGTCAGATAGTGACGCTCATCTACGCTCCTATCATCATTCTCACCACAATATGGCAGATTTTCTCCATCTTGAAGAACCTGAAGAACATGCCGCGCTACGACATCGTCTGCTCATGGATTTCCGCCATCATCATGGTGGCAAGCTCTGTGATGTCGTGGATAGGTTTCGTGCTGATGGCTGTGCAGGTCTTGATCTGGTGGCTCTTCATGCTCACCTTCATCCAGACCATCACCGCCTTTTACGACATCCTTCAGATGGCAGAGCGTAAATATGTGGGAAACAAGCTGCAGGAGTCAGGCTTAAGTCTTTCTAACCACCAAAAGGGTTACTTCATCCGCAAGACGTGGTTTTTCGACTTCCTCACCTACTGCTTTGTCCCCATCCTCAATGTGCTCTCCATCGCCTTCTCCATGTTGTTGGCATCAGAGGTATTCGATCTTTCCGACTGGGTGATTCAACTCTTCGACACCCCATTCATCCACGCACAGAACCTCATGACAGCCTCGCTTCAGACGGTGCTGCTCGTCGTCTGCCTCTTCTTCGTGTTCCGATATATTCACTACCTGCTGCGCAACCTCTATCTCGACCACGACCGCAACCGTTCGGGCGAGAGCCGCATGCAGACTACCTTGGGACGCAACCTCATCGCCATCGGTGTATGGGCAGTGTATATCATCCTTTCCATGACCTTGCTGAAGGTCAACCAGTCTGGCATCGCCATCATCACAGCAGGTCTTTCCACTGGTATCGGTTTCGCCATGAAAGACCTCCTGGAGAACTTCTTCTACGGCATGTCGTTGATGACGGGTCGCATCCGCGTGGGCGACGTCATCCAGTGCGAGGGAGTGCGCGGTACGGTAGAGAGCATCACCTACCAGAGCACACAGGTCCACACCTTCGACGGAGCGGTCATCTCTTTCCCCAACAGCCAGCTCTTCACCAAGAACTTCCAGAACTTGACCAAGAGCGACAAATACGAGAAGGTGTATGTGCCTATCGGCGTGGCCTACGGATCCGACCTCCCCATGGTGAAAGAAGTGCTTCGAAAGGAAGTCACCGACCTGCTTATCAACGAACGCGACAGCAATGGCGACACGCTCATCAAGCGCGACTACGGCGTGAAGGTGGTGATGAAGCAGTTTGGCGACAGTTCAGTGGATATGGTCGTCTTGTTCTGGATGCTGGTGAAGGACGAGGTGGCATGGATCTGGCGTGTGCGTGAGCGCATCTACCAAGCCCTCAACGAGAACAACATCGAGATTCCATTCCCACAGCGCGACATCCACATGCGCAGTTAAGGATGAGTTAAGAGTTAAGAAATTTTGTCCCGAATTAGAGAATTAAAGAATTTTTGGGTGACCGCAAGGCGGTCAAGAACATCACGAATTAGAGAATTTGAGTACATGAAATGAGGGAAAAACTTTGGAATAGGAACTACATCAAGGTGATGACAGCCAATTTCACGCTGTTCTTCGCTTTCTATCTGCTTACACCCCTATTGCCCATCTACCTGAAGGACAGTTTCAATGCCTCGAAGGACGTGATCGGCTTGGTGCTCTCCGGCTATACGGTACTTGCTCTGCTCGGACGCCCCATCACGGGTTACCTGATCGACACCTACCCCCGCCGCACAGTCCTGCTCACTTGTTTCGCCCTTTTCTTCATCTTTTTCGGTGGTTACCTTGCCGCCTCATCGTTGTTGCTCTTCACCATCGTACGCACCCTCCATGGCATGCCCTTCGGTGCGCTGACCGTCGCCAACAGCACGGTGGCGATAGACGTGTTGCCTTCCTCGCGTCGCAATGAGGGCATCGGCTACTACGGACTGAGCAACAACCTCGCCATGGCGATAGCCCCGTCGGTGGGCATCTTCATCTACAAATACACCGACAACTTCCATCTTCTGTTCTGGATAGCGCTCGTTATCGCAGGAATAGGTTTGGCTGTGGATGCCACACTCAAGTTGCCCCAACGTCAGACGGTGAACAACAAACGCAAACTGACGCTCGACCGTTTCTTCCTCACCCGTGGATGGATGCTGGCTGTCAACATGGTGTTTCATGGTTTCTGTTTCGGTGTGCTGAGCAACTACCTGGCGATTTATGGCAAGGAAGTGCTGCACAAGACTGGTGGCACTGGCACTTACTTCATGTTGCTGAGTGTCGGTCTGGTGCTTTCGCGCCTGCAAGGTGCCAAAGGTCTTCGCGAGGGCAAGTTGACCCGCAATGTGGGTGAAGGCACGGTCATGTCGCTGATCGGCTACACCATCTTCGTGGCATTTCCTTCCGACTGGAGTTATTACCTGTCTGCCCTGCTCATCGGACTGGGCAACGGTCATCTCTGGCCTGGCTACCAAAACATGATCATCTCCATGGCGCGTCACGACCAGCGCGGAACCGCAAACTCCACCCTGCTTGTGGCATGGGATGTGGGCATCGGCCTGGGCGTGTTGGCTGGCGGCATGGTCTGCGAGCATCTGGGCTACTCCTCTTCTTTCTGGATGGTGGCTTTCGTCCACGCCCTGGCAGTGGCGATGTTCTTCCTCGCCACCAAAGCTTTCTTCGAGCGCCGCAGGTTGGAGTAAAAGAATGCTAAACCCGAATTCCGCAAAGCCAATGATCGAATAATTCTGAAAACGCAAATGTAGGAGGTGCAGCATTCCTGCCGCACACAGGAATGTTCGGCAGGAATGCCGAACCTCCTATTCCAAGCTGTCATGGTTGTCTTATCTCGAATTATCGAATTTGAGAATTTTATAGGCGAGGGCAAATGTAGGAGGTGCGGCATTCCTGCCGCACACAAGAATGTTCGGCAGGAATGCCGAACCTCCTACATGATTATTCATGTTCTCAATGCCAAATTCTAATACGTGCGAAAAAACTATTTCTTTTTTGCAGTCTCAGAGATTTTCATTATCTTTGTCCATCAAATCTGCAATACAACGATATGGGAACTTACATCAACTTAGGGAACGAAGGGTTCAAGACAAGTCGGCAGGATGAATATGTCGATAAATCGGGCTTGATCAGCGAGATTAACAAAACCCTCAACACCAGGAAAAAATACAGTTGCGTGACGCGCTGTCGCCGTTTCGGCAAGTCCATGGCGGCTGAGATGCTCTGCGCCTACTATGACCGTTCATGCGACTCCAGGGAGTTGTTCGCCGACCTGCAAATAGCCAACGACCCCACGTTCGAGGAACACCTGAACAAGTATCCCGTCATCTACCTCGACATGACCTATTTCACCACACAAACCGGCGACAAGAACCGAATGGTGGAAATCATGACCGAGAAGGTGGAAAAGGATCTGCTGGACACCTATCCCGAGGTAAGACCCAAACTGAACGACAACGACGAATTGATTGATGTGTTGCTGGCCATCGCTTCAACCACAGGACAGAAGTTCATCATGATCATCGACGAGTGGGATGCCATCTGCCGCGAATTCCTCGGCGACGAAATCGCCATGAGAAAATATGTGGACTGGCTCCGTCAGTTGTTCAAGGGCAACAAGAGCGAGAGAGTCTTCGCTGGTGTCTATATGACCGGCATTCTACCCATCAAGAAGGACAACACACAGTCGGCACTCAACAACTTCAGGGAATATTCTATGGTCACTCCTGGACGCCTCGCCTCCTTCTTCGGATTCACCAAGGACGAAGTGCGGGTGCTGTGCGACAAGCACGGTATGGACTTCGACGAGATGGTGAAGTGGTACGACGGCTACCGAATCGGCAACGAGCCATCCATGTTCAACCCCAACTCCGTGATGCAAGCCCTCGATGCCAGGGAATGTGACAGTTTCTGGGCCACTACAGGTGCATTCGACACCGTAGCAGACTATATCAAGATGAACTACGAGGGGCTGAAGGACGACATCATCTATATGCTCGCAGGTGGGCGTTGCGAGGTGGATACAACAGGCTTCGAGAACGACTTGGCGGAAATCAAGAGCAAGGATGACGTGCTGACCGTGCTCATCCACTTAGGCTACCTCTCCTACGACAAGACTGAAGGGGAATGCTACATCCCCAACAGAGAAGTGGCGGGCGAGATGGTCAATGCCGTGAAACGCAACAAATGGAAGGTTGTATCGGAGGCCATCGACAACTCGAAGAAACTGCTGCAAGCCACGCTCAACCTCGATTCAGACCTCGTGGCTCAGGCTCTGGACAAGGTACACGAGGACAACACGTCCATCCTTGCCTACAACGACGAGAACTCGCTCTCATGCGTCGTCAACCTCGCTTACTACTACGCCAAAAACGACTACATCTTCTTCCGCGAACTTCCTTCAGGCAAAGGTTTCGCCGACATCGTGATGCTGCCTCGAAAGAACGTCAATAAGCCAGCCCTGGTGGTGGAACTGAAATACGACAAGGACGCCGACACTGCCATACGGCAAATCCACGAGCGTCGCTACACAGGGCAGCTGGCCGAATACACCAACGACATCCTCCTCGTAGCCATCAACTACGACAAGCAAACCAAGACCCACGACTGCCAGATTGAGCGTTGGGTGAACCACCCCAACTTGCTATAATGCAATATCGCTCATACGTGGCACTCCTATTTTACAAGCGTGTAATTTTTTTACTGATTGACTGTTGCGGACGCGACACGTCGCGTCCCTACATGTGAACAGAGTCGTTTCTGAAAGACGTGAATTGTTAAAATTGAGTTAAAAACTGGAATTTCTGTCATGCACCTGATTAAACCTTTTGAGTACTTGGATATCAAAAAGACAGTTGCAACTAAAAAACAGAGACAGAAACAACAAGTGTAACCCATTCAAACAAACAACCATTATGAAAACTTTCATTATCGCTATCATATCGGCATTCATCATCAACGCCAACGCCTTCGCAGGCAACGACAACAAGGGCTTCAACAAAAAGCAGTTCGCACAGAAGCGCACCGAGCAGATGACCAACCGCTACGGTCTGAGCAAGAAACAAGCCAAGGAAGTGTATGAAATCAACGAGAAACTGGGACAGATCATCGCTGACAACACACCAGCCGCCGCTCATTCCACCAACAAGCAGACACTCAGGAACCAGCAGCCAGGAATGCTCCAGAAAGCCACAGTGGCCTACGACCTCGCACTTCAGAAGATCCTCAACTTCCAGCAGTACAACGACTACCTCGCCGACAAGGCCGCCCACCAGAACCACGGCCCACAGGCACACCACCGCGCTTCGTTGGCACACAACCACTTCGCCCACGCACCCCGCATCAGCGTGAAGCGCCACTAATCAGCCAGGCAGCACACTGCCAGCCCTCAAGGTCCTTAAAGTCGCAATGACTTTAAGGACCTTGAGGGCTTATAAGGGGAAGTTAAAGGGGAAGTTAAAGGGGGAGTTAAAGGGGAAGTTAAAGGGGGAGTTAAAATGGAAGTGAAAGTGGAAGTTAAAGAGGAAGTTAAAGGGGGAGTTAAAGGGGAAGTTAAAGGGGAAGTGAAAGAGGAAGTGAAAGTGGAAGTTAAAGAGGAAGTGAAAATGGGAGGGTATGCGCTACGATGATAGCGCAAGTGGAAAATACGTGCACTGAAGCAAAAAAATAAGGTAAATATTGTGTATGTCGTCAAAATGTCGTAATTTTGCACAAAATTCAAACAAAAATCAACATGACAGTCCTCGCCCTCCATCATCATCACCATTGCACCTTCTGAAATCTTTCGGGAGCCGCACTACTGATGCTGAGGACCAAGACATACAGTAATGAAAAAGAGCTTGCCGATTGCTAAGGCAGGCTCTTTTTTATTTCAACCATTCCCAACGAAATCAACTAAAACCAATAAATATATGTTAAGAATTGCCGTACAATCGAAAGGCCGCCTGTTTGAAGACACCATGTCGCTGCTGGCAGAGGCCGACATCAAGGTAAGCAGCGTGAAGCGCACCCTGCTTGTGGAAAGCAGCAACTTCCCCGTGGAAATCCTCTATCTCAGAGACGACGACATTCCACAGACCGTGGCTTCCGGCGTGGCCGACCTTGGTATCGTGGGTGAGAACGAGTTTATCGAGCGAGGTGAAGAAGCCGACATCATCCGTCGGCTGGGCTTCAGCAAATGCCGTCTGTCGCTCGCCATCCCCAAAGCAGAAAACTACACAGGAGTAAAATGGTTTGAGGGCAAGACCATCGCCACCTCCTACCCCGTCATCCTCCGCCGCTTCATGGAGGAGTCGGGAGTGAAGATGAACATCCACGTCATCACAGGCAGTGTGGAGATAGCTCCTGGCATCGGACTTGCCGACGGCATCTTCGACATCGTCAGCAGTGGTTCGACCCTCGTGAGCAACAACCTGCGCGAGGTGGAAGTGGTGATGAAGAGCGAGGCTCTGCTCATCGGCAACAAGTACCTCACCGAAGAGAAACGCGCCATCCTCGACGAACTGCTTTTCAGAATCGAGGCCGTGAAGATGGCTGAAGACAAGAAATACGTGCTGATGAACGCACCCACAGAGAAAGTGAAGGACATTATCAATATCCTTCCAGGAGCCAAGAGCCCCACAGTGATGTCGCTCGCCACCGAAGGATGGAGCAGCGTCCACACCGTAGTGAGCCAGAAACGTTTCTGGGAAGTCATTGGACAACTCAAGGCCCTCGGAGCAGAAGGCATCCTCGTGCTGCCTATCGAGAAAATGATTCTATAAGTTAAGGGGACTTCTATAAATTCCCCGTTCATCAAACTATTAATCCTAAAAGGCTGATATGAACTCTTTCGTAATTTCTGACGCATTCAGGGCTGCGCCTCAGCATAACTTAAATAAATTTAGCTCTGCTTTCGGCTTGCACCTGAATTCTGGTCTTTCTTTGCATCTGGCTGCTTGTCATTCGGTCACAATGCCCGCATTGCTCCCTCATGCCGCACAGCCATCTGCTAAAGAAATCCTTCAGAAATTCCTGAAAGGCAATTTATAGAAGCCCCTTAATACATCAATATGAATATACTTAAATATCCATCCAGAGAGGATTGGCAGTCGGTTTGCACCCGCCCGCACATCGACAATTCGTCACTCCGACAACTGGTGAAGAACGTGCTCGATGCCATCCGGCAGGAAGGCGACGAGGCCGTAAGGCGATATGAGAAAGAATTCGACAAGGTGGAGCTTGCCGACCTTCAGGTCAGCGAAGCCGAACTGGCAGAATCGGACCGTCTTGTCAGTGAGGAGTTGAAGTCAGCCCTTCGCCTCGCCCATCAGAACATCTCCCGATTCCATTCTTCACAGGCTTTCGAGAGCCACAAGGTGGAGACCTGCCAAGGAGTGACTTGCTGGCAGAAAGCAGTGCCTGTGGAGAAGGTGGGATTATACATCCCCGGAGGCACCGCCCCACTCTTCTCTACCGTGCTGATGCTCGCCACCCCAGCCCGCATCGCCGGTTGCAGCGAGATTGTGCTCTGCACCCCGCCCAACCGTGAGGGCAAGGTCAATCCAGCCATACTGCAAGCCGCCAAGATTGCCGGTGTGAGCAAGATCTTCAAGATCGGAGGTGTGCAGGCTATCGGCGCCATGGCCTACGGAACGGAGAGCGTGCCCAAGGTGTATAAGATTTTCGGCCCTGGCAACCAGTTTGTGGTTTGCGCCAAACAGATAGTCAGTGTCGCTGACGTAGCCATCGACATGCCTGCAGGTCCGTCGGAAGTGGAGGTTGTGGCGGATGCAAGCGCCAACCCCGCTTTTGTGGCAGCCGACCTGCTCTCGCAAGCCGAACACGGAGTGGACAGCCAGGTGCTGCTCGTCACCACCAGCGAATCCCTGATCGAACAAGTACAGGCTGAGATTGAACGTCAGTTGGCCCTCCTTCCCCGCAAGGACATAGCCATGAAGAGTCTTGGCAACAGCCATATCGTCTTGCTTCGCGACATGAGTGAAGTGATGGAACTGACCAATGAATACGCTCCCGAACACCTTATCCTCGCTGTGGAAGATGCAGAGCAAGTGGCAGAACAAGTGCGCAACGCCGGATCGGTGTTTATCGGCAACTATTCGTGTGAGTCGGCAGGCGACTATGCCTCCGGCACCAACCACACCCTGCCCACCAATGGCTACGCCAAGGCCTACAGTGGAGTCTGCCTCGACAGTTTCATGAAGAAGATCACGTTCCAGCGCCTCACGTCAGAGGGCATCCTGACCATCGGTCCTGCCGTCATGGAAATGGCGCACAATGAACAGCTCGACGCCCACCACAATGCCATGGCTGTCCGGCTGAAAGCCGTCAAGGAAGAAAATTAGTGGATTCGCCATAAAAAAATTTGATACTTGTTCCAAAGTTTCACAACAAAATTGTATATTTGCATAATCTATCATGCAATTATTCAACTTATAAACATACTGCATTATGAAACATCTGAAATTTCATGCTTTCGCATTGGGTGCCCTGATGCTCTTGTCGAGCAGTTGCGGCACGATGAACAACACGACTAAGGGTGGTATAATAGGTGGTGGCAGTGGTGCTGCCATTGGTGCTATCATCGGAGCTATCGCAGGCGACGGCAAAGGTGCTGCCATAGGCGCCGCTATAGGTACTGCTGTAGGTGGAACTGCTGGAGTGCTCATCGGTAAGAAGATGGACAAGGCTGAGAAGGCAGCCGCTGCCATCGAGAACGCCAAGGCTGAGAAGGTGGTGGATGTCAACGGACTCGATGCCGTGAAGGTGACATTCGACTCTGGTATCCTTTTCGCCAAGAACAAGGCCGACCTGAGCGAGGAAGCCAAAATCTCTCTCGCCAAGTTCGCTAAGGTTCTGGAAGACTATGCCGACACCGACGTGATGATTGTGGGTCACACCGACATCACCGGTAACGACAAGATCAACATTCCTCTGTCGCAGAAGAGAGCCCAGTCGGTCAACGACTACCTGCACAAATGCGGTGTGAGCGACAAGCAGATCAAGTCAATCGAAGGCAAGGGATCATCTGAGCCTGTTGCATCCAACGAGACCGACGAGGGCCGCAAGCTCAACCGTCGTGTGGAAGTGTATATGTACGCCAGCGAGGAGATGATCAAAGCCGCCAACGAAGGAACTCTCCAATAAGGAGAAGGCTAAGCCCTAAACTATTCTACCGCTTTGAAAAAGATCTTCCGATTCATCAAACGGACAATCATGTGGATACTCATTCTGTTCTTCGGAATGAGTATCCTCACTGTTATAGTCTATAAGTACTTTCCCGTCTATGTCACCCCGTTGATGCTCATCCGCTGTTGCGAGCAAATCAAGAACGGCGAGAAACTGAAACTGAAGCACGAATGGAAAGACTGGGACGAGATCAGCGAGTACATGCCCTTGGCTGCATGGGCTGCCGAAGACCAGATGTTCATCTACCACGACGGCTTCGATCTCGAAGCCATCCAAGAAGCCAGGAAGACGAACAAGGAACGCGGCAAGATTGTACGAGGTGCCAGCACCATCAGCCAGCAGACCGCCAAGAATCTTTTCCTCTGGCCCGAATCATCATGGTTGAGAAAGGGACTGGAAGTCTATTTCACCATTCTCATCGAGGCTTTCTGGGACAAGCACCGCATCATCGAGGTCTATGTCAACTCCATCGAGATGGGCAATGGCATCTATGGTGTGGAAGCTGTGGCAAGGGAGAACTTCGGTTGTTCGGCCAAAGACCTGACCAAGCAACAATGCGCCCTCATCGCAGCCACACTGCCCAATCCAAAGGTTTACAGCAGCGCCACTCCTTCCAAGTACATGTACAGTAGGCAACGCTGGATCCTCCGACAGATGCGCAATCTCGGCAACCGTTTCCCCACAGAAGAGGAAATCAAGGAGATGAGGGAAAAGAAGAAAGAGAAGAAGAAAACAAAATAAGAGTGAAACACAGTTCACACAAAAGAGCCCGGGCAAATTGCTCGGGCGCTTTTATGTGATTGGATATGATGTTGATTACCAAGCAAAAAGTGGATAATCCTTCATGATCTCATTGACATGGGCGCGTACGCGAGCGATCACCTGATCGTTCTCGGGATCGTTGAGCACAGTCTCGATCATGTCGGCGATCTCGATCATCAGGTCTTCCTTGGCACCGCGAGTGGTGATGGCAGGTGTGCCCAAGCGGATACCAGATGTGAGGAATGCGCTGCGAGAGTCGAAAGGCACCATGTTCTTGTTGGCTGTGATATCAGCAGCTACGAGAGCCTTCTCAGCCACCTTACCTGTGAGTTCGGGATACTTGGTGCGAAGGTCAACAAGCATGGAGTGGTTGTCGGTGCCACCAGAGCAGATCATGAAACCACGGTCCATCAGGGCCTGAGCCAACACGGCGGCGTTCTTCTGCACCTGCTTCTGATAGTCATTGAACTCAGGCTGCAAAGCCTCGCCGAAAGCCACGGCCTTGGCGGCGATAACATGCTCAAGCGGTCCACCCTGCTGTCCGGGGAACACGGCGCTGTTGATGAGTTGCGACATCATCTTCACCTGTCCCTTAGGAGTGGTGAGGCCCCATGGGTTCTCGAAGTCCTTGCCCAGAAGGATGATACCGCCACGCGGACCACGAAGTGTCTTGTGGGTGGTGGAAGTGACGATGTGGGCATACTTGAGCGGATTGTCGAGCAGTCCGGCAGCGATGAGTCCTGCAGGGTGTGCCATGTCGATCATGAGCAATGCCCCTACCTCATCAGCTATCTGGCGCATACGTGCATAGTCCCATTCACGGGAGTAAGCCGAACCACCACCGATGATGAGCTTGGGTTTGTGCTCCAGAGCCAAACGCTCCATCTCGTCGTAATCCACGCGCTGGGTCTCCCTGTTGAGGTTGTAGCCTACAGGCTTGTAAAGGATGCCTGAGGTGTTGACCAGCGAGCCATGGCTGAGGTGACCGCCGTGGTCGAGGTTCAGTCCCATGAAGGTGTCGCCTGGCTTGAGCACTGTGAGCAGCACAGCCGCGTTGGCCTGTGCGCCGGAGTGTGGCTGAACGTTGGCGTACTCAGCACCGAAGAGTTGCTTCACACGCTCGATGGCGAGTGTCTCGGTCTGATCGACCACCTCGCAACCTCCGTAATAGCGCTTGCCTGGATAACCCTCGGCATACTTGTTGGTGAGGCATGAGCCCATGGCTTCCATCACCTGGTCGCTCACGAAATTCTCAGATGCAATCAGTTCTATGCCTTTCAACTGGCGCTGGTGCTCTTTTTCTATGAGCTCGAATATTGCTTCGTCTCTTTTCATAATAATGTATGTTTTTTGATTGTTTTATACCTGGAGTGGATGCGCTATCATCGGAGACGCTACACATCGCTTCCCTACAAAGCAAAAAAACTCATCCCAACTGCTCAGGATGAGTTTTTATCATTTGTTTTCACGCATACACGTTCACACTAAGCTTCTGCTACTGGTTCAACAGATACATAGCTTCTGTCCTTGCGGCCTCTCTTGAACGAAACGATACCGTCGATGAGAGCGTAGAGAGTGTGGTCAGAACCCATACCCACGTTCTTGCCAGGGTTGTGTACTGTGCCGCGCTGACGTACGATGATGTTGCCAGCCTTGGCAAACTGACCACCGAACAATTTGAGACCGAGTCGTTTAGAATGTGACTCACGGCCGTTCTTAGAACTACCTACACCTTTTTTATGTGCCATTTCTCAATCTGATTTTTTAATGTTAATAAATAAGGTTAAGCAACGACCGACTTGATAGTCAGCTTCGTGAACTGCTGGCGGTGGCCGTTGAGTTTGCGGTAACCCTTACGTCTTCTCTTGTGGAAAACGAGAACCTTATCACCCTTTACAAGTGGAGTAACTACTTCGCATACTACCTTTGCGCCCTCGACTGTAGGTGTGCCTACAACGATTGTTCCTTCATTGTCAACCAATAGAACCTTGTCGAACTCTACTGTTGCGTTTTCTTCAGCGTCCTTGATGTGGTGAACGAAAAGGCTCTTGCCTTCCTCTGCCTTGAACTGCTGACCGTTGATTTCTACGATTACGTACATTGTTTAATGTTGTGATTTTTAACGGATTTTACCGGCGGGCGGAGTTCTTTTGATCCCACTTGATGAGCCCTACCGACATTTAACGGCGCAAAATTACAACTTTTTCAGCAACCAGCCAAATTTTCTCCGCTATTTTTTCTTGTAAATATCTCTTTCTACGGTTTTTGCCTAAACGTGTCGCTTACGCTATGATTCGGACGCGACACGTCGCATCCCTACACTGCCATCTACATCGCGGCATAACACAAAACATGAAAAACGTTTGGCCGCAGGTGCCTGTCACTATCGCACCTGCGGCCGGTTGAAGACCTCCAGAAGAAGGAAGTCCTGATCATGGCATTAGAAATAATCTTCATCCATGCAGTGTCGGAACCATCCGTCTTTCATGCGATGCTATTCTTCCTTTGGTAACGTAAACCTTCTCATTCTATGAATAACCTTTTTATTAACTTTTCGATGCAAAGTTAACGGCCAGGTGTCTCAAAACACGGTACAGATGCAAAGAAAATGAAGAAAAAATCATTTTTTACCGCAAAATGTGTCACAAAAGTGGTTCTTTTGCGTATTCAATGCAGAAACCATCCAAAAAATGACTGCCGAAGAGTATCAACAATCGGTTCCCGAACTGCAGAGGGAATTAGGGAAAGTGGCGACGAGGCTGCTGCAAAACGCTGACGAGAGCGAGGACATGGTGCAGGAGACCATGCTTCGCCTCTGGCAGATGCACACCCAGCTGTCCATGCCCGTCCTGCCCTTTGCCCGTTCAGTCGTCAGGAACCTGTGCATCGACAAGCTCAGGCGCTGTCATCAATTCAAGGATATAGATACCCTGCAGTCGATAGCCGCAGAGGATGACCCGCCCGACGAAAGGATAGAGAGGATGATGAGCGTGATCGACACGCTGCCAACCATCCAGCAGACCTTGTTGCGGCTGAGGCACCTTGAAGCCATGGAGTTCAAGGACATCGCACAGATGACAGGCATGAACGAGGCAGCCATCAGGAAGGCGGTGAGCAGGGCGCGACAGGCTGTGAGAGATATTTACCTGAACCAATATACTAATAAGGAGGAATGACAATGAAGACAACCGAAGACATCAGAAGAATGGTAGAGCGCTTCTTCGAGGGAGAAACAACCCTCGATGAGGAGCAGGCACTCTACGACTACTTCGCTTCCGACGACGTAGCCACCACCCTCCTACCCTACAAGGAGATGTTCCGCGACTTCAGCCACATTCCCTTCGAGACAGCCTTGACTGAAAACAACGGCAAAGCCTTCGCAGAGCAAGATCCTCAACCAACAAGCCTTTCCGATAAGACCGACAAACCCGAATCTTTTCTCATTCTCAAACAACTACTACACCACTGGCACTGGGCAGCGGCGGCTGCCATCATCACGGCCGTGTGCTTTGCAGGGTCCGCGGTTTATCGGTCTTATCAGGAGAGGCAATACCTCAATTTGTATGCGGGCAGCTACGTGATTGTCAACGGCAAGCGAACTGACGACCTACGGCGCATACACCGCCACATAGAGCAAACCATAGCACAAGCAGAACTCGATGAACAGCAATTCGCACCCAACACATTCATCGACGAAACAGTGGAAGATATCCTCTCCGACATCACTGATGACAGTGAGCGAGAGACCATCCTGAAGATGTTGAACGAATAAAAACCATCACGATATGAACCAGCTACGCATCATCATCATGTCAACAGCCATCATGTTGTCTGTCGCGGCATTCGCACAAAACGAAATCGACCGTGTGGTGGACCAGTTCTCGACGATCGGGTCGAGCACTTTCACCTCGGCTGTGGAGCGCGATCCCCATACCCGACGTGTCATCAAGACGGTCAAGGTCCTGGAGACCTCCTACGGACCGAATGTGAGCAAACTGAAGAACGCCTTCGAGAAAGAAGCCAACACTGGCAATTTCAGCACCAAAAAGGAAGACAATGAGACGAAAATGATCCTGACCGTACAGACGGAACGAACCAACCGCATCTATATGCTCAACTTCACTTCCCACCACAACATTTATTCTGGAGGGAAAGCCACCATCATCGTGAAGGTCAGGCAAAAACAGGAAAACGAAAAGAACAACAAATTATAACATAAAAAACAATGAAAATGACACTCACTATCATGGCATTCACTGTGGCGATGCTCACAGGGTGCACTCTCGACAAGCAACGGGACGACGTCGTCATCACCGACCAATCAGGAACAGAACTGGAAACGGGAAATCTACCCATTGAAGACGACAAGGAGAAGTTGGTGACAAAGGATTACGACATCAAAGACTTCACGGGTCTTGATGTAGGCTACGTCACAGAGGTGGTTTACACCCAAGGAAAAGACTACAAGGTGGAAGTGAAATCGACGGAGGAGGTTTTCAAGCACCTGCAAGTGAACAACAGCATGGGCACTCTCACCCTCTCCTTCCCACAACGCACACCGCAGCACATCAAGAACACCAAGGTCTATCTGGCTGTCTCTGCACCCGTCATCAACTCCTTCGACCTCTCTGGGGTATCCAATCTCTCATCCAAGCGCATTGACGCCCAAAACCTGGACATCGACATTTCAGGGACATCCAAGCTCAACATCACGAAAGTGGTCTGCAACAAAGCAGACATCGACTGCTCTGGTGTGAGCAAGATCGACGCAGACATTGAAGCCAAGGAAGTGGTGATGGAATGTTCGGGCGCGGGCCATGCCAATGCTCAAATCCATGCCTCCAGCATCAGCGTTGACATTTCGGGTGCCTTCAAGGGCCAGCTCGACATGAAGGGCGACGATGCAGACCTTGAAGTATCTGGAGCAAGTAAGATTGTCAGTTCTTTCGTCGGCAAAAGAATAGGACTCGACTGCAGCGGTACGGGCAAAATCGAACTCGACGTGGATTGCGAGCAACTCGAAGCCGAGAACAGCGGGGTGGCTAAGGTGAAAATCTCCGGCACCGCCGACAAAGTCAAGGTGGAGGCTTCGGGCGTGTCGAAAATCGACACCTCACGACTCAACCAACTCTAAAGGAGAAAAATCAAGAGGGGGATGGAGCAAATGCTCCATCCCCCATTTTTTTCCTAGATTTTCTAGAGGCTCTAGATTTTCTAGATATTCTAGATTTTCTAGATTCTCTAGATTCTCTAGATTTTCTAGATTCTCTAGATTCTCTAGATTTTAAAGCCCTTTGCCATGGCACTGCTTGAACTTCTTGCCGCTTCCGCAAGGACAGGGGTCGTTGCGGCCAATAACCTTGTTGCGGTTGACGTAAGGAGTGCGTGACTGCTGCATCTGCTGCTCACGACTGCGAGTGTCGGTGTGGGAAGCTTCACGCTGGGCGCGCTCACCCTCGCCATCGAGCGACTGAGTGACCTCTTGGTTGGTCTGCTGCATCATCATCTGGCGCTTCTGCTCCATGCGCTGCTCCATCTGTTGGCGTGCGATGGCTTCCTGCTGGGCCTGCACCCTGGCCATCTCCTCTGGATCAGGCATAGGCAGGTGGGTGCGCATGAGGATGCTTGCCGTATTGTCGTTGATCTCGTTGATCATGTTCTTGAAGAGGTTCGACGACTCGATCTTGAAGATCACCAGCGGGTCTTTCTGCTCGTAGCTCACATTCTGCACAGAGTGCTGCAGTTCGTCGAGCTGTCGGAGGTTCTCCTTCCACGACTCGTCGATGAGGTGCAGGAGCATGATCTTCTCGAAAGCGAGCATGATGGACTTGCCTTGTGTTTCGTAGGCCTCTTTGAGCGGCAAGGCTATCTGATAGACTCGGCGTCCGTCGGAGATAGGCACACGGATGTTCTCGTACATCTCTCCATGCTCCTCATAGACTTGCTTGATGACAGGCCATGCCGTCTCAGCCAACTTGTCGGACTTGGCCTTGAAGGCGGCAATCACGGCATCGTAAGCCCTGTCTTCCAGGCGTTCGCGGCTTTCGCGCTCAAACTCCTCTGGAGTGAAAGGAGGCTCCATGGCCATAATGGTGAGGAACTGCTCGCGGATGCCCTCGTATTCGCTATTGTTCTCGATGATGTTGACACAGCGGTCCCAGAGGATGTTGGAGATGTCCATGCCGATGCGTTTACCCATCAAGGCATGACGGCGGCGCTCATAGATGACGCGGCGCTGGTTGTTCATCACGTCGTCGTACTCCAGCAAGCGCTTACGGATACCGAAGTTGTTCTCCTCCACTTTCTTCTGGGCACGTTCGATCGACTTGTTGACCATCGGGTGCTCGATGACCTCGTCTTCCTCGAATCCCATGCGGTCCATGAGTTTCACGATTCGTTCGCTGGCGAACAGACGCATGAGTTTGTCTTCGAGCGAGACGAAGAAGACGGATGAACCTGGGTCGCCCTGACGTCCGGCACGTCCACGTAGCTGACGGTCAACTCGGCGGCTCTCATGACGTTCCGTACCGATGATGGCAAGACCTCCCGCCGCTTTCACTTCGGGCGAGAGCTTGATGTCGGTACCACGACCTGCCATGTTGGTGGCGATGGTCACGATGCTCTTCTGTCCTGCCTGAGCCACGATGTCGGCCTCTTTCTGGTGGAGTTTGGCGTTGAGCACCTGGTGCGGGATATGGCGCAAGTCGAGCATCTTGGAGAGCATCTCACTGATTTCCACCGATGTGGTACCCACCAGCACAGGACGACCTGCTTCAATCATCTTCTCAATCTCGGCGATGACTGCCTTGTACTTGGCGCGGTTGGTCTTATAGACGCGGTCGTTCATGTCGTTGCGGATCACCGGCTTATTGGTCGGGATCTCCACCACGTCCAACTTGTAGATATTGTCGAACTCACCAGCCTCGGTGATGGCAGTACCTGTCATACCGGCGAGTTTGTGGTACATACGAAAGTAGTTCTGCAAGGTGATGGTGGCAAACGTCTGAGTGGCTGCCTCCACCTTCACATGCTCCTTGGCTTCCACAGCCTGGTGCAGTCCGTCGCTCCAGCGGCGTCCCTCCATGATACGTCCCGTCTGCTCATCCACAATCTTCACCTGACCGTCGATGATCACGTAGTCGTCGTTGAGTTCGAAGAGTGAATAAGCCTTGAGCAACTGCTGGATGGTGTGCACGCGCTCGCTCTGCTCCTCGTACTTGTGCATCAGTTCATCGCGTTTCTTCACCTTCTCCTCAGTCGTGAGGTTCATGTTATCGACCTCCGACAGCTGCGAGGTGATGTCGGGCAAGACGAAGAGTTGGTCATCGCCCACGATGTCGGCCAGCAGTTTATTGCCCTTGTCGGTCATCTCCACGCTCTTCTGCTTCTCGTCGATGACGAAGAAGAGCGGATCGGTGGCCTCTGGCATGCGGCGGTTGTTGTTCTCCATATAGACCTCCTCGGTCTTGAGCAGTCCGGCTTTGATTCCCGGCTCGGAGAGATATTTGATCAGAGGCTTGTTCTTTGGCAGAGCCTTGTAGGCGCGGAAGAGGCTGAGGAATCCAGGCTCAAGGTCCTTGTCGTCGCCAGAGCCGATGAGTTTCTTCGCCTCGGCCAGATACTGAGTGGCGAGCTTGCGCTGTGCCTCCACCAGTTTCTGCACGATGGGCTGGTACTCATCATACATCTGCTCGTCACCATGAGGTATGGGACCAGAGATGATGAGCGGTGTACGGGCATCGTCGATCAACACGGAATCGACCTCATCGACAATGGCGAAGTTGTGGGAACGCTGCACCAGATCGTCGGGCGACATGGCCATGTTGTCGCGCAAGTAGTCGAAACCGAACTCATTGTTGGTACCGAAGGTGATATCGGCGAGATAGGCCTGACGGCGCTCGTCGGAGTTGGGTCTGTGCTTGTCGATGCAATCGACACTGAGGCCGTGGAACATATAGAGCGGTCCCATCCACTCGGAGTCACGCTTGGCGAGGTAGTCGTTGACGGTCACCACATGCACACCGTTACCTGGGAGGGCGTTGAGGAAGACGGGCAGTGTGGCGACAAGGGTCTTACCTTCACCTGTCGCCATCTCGGCGATCTTGCCTTGGTGCAGCACCACGCCTCCGAAGAGCTGAACGTCATAGTGGATCATGTCCCAAACAGTGTCGTTACCTCCTGCCACCCAGTGGTTGTGCCAGATGGCCTTGTCGCCGTCGATGTCCACGAAGTCGTGGGTGGCAGCGAGCTTGCGGTCGAAGTCGGTGGCAGTCACCTCCAGGCCTGCGTCGCCAGCCTCCACGAATCGGCGTGCTGTGTCCTTGACGATGGCGAAGACTTCCGGAAGGTATTTGTTGAGTTCTTCCTCAAAGACGTCGAGGATGTCCTTCTCGATGCTGTCAATCTTGTCGAACAGTGGTTTTCTGGAGTCGATCTCCGTTTCCTGGATCTTCTGGTTGAGTTCCTCTATCTGGGCCCTCTTGTCTGCCACTGCATCCTGCAGCGCCTGACGGATATCGAGCGTCTTCTGACGGAGTTCGTCGTTGCTCAACTTCCTCATTTCCGGGTAGATGGCAAGCACCTCATCCACGATGGGCTTGATGAGCTTGAAGTCGCGCGTACGTTTGTCGCCGAACATCTTTCCCAGAAAACTTAAAAAATTAAATGCCATTTTGTATTTTGCTTTTTTGATGATTATTCTATTATATAAGGGGGGTGTTATTCAGACAAATCTAAAAGAGGTGGGACGGCACACGAATTAGGTGCACGTATTCGGATGGAATGCGCGATGGTGGGCGCGATATAGTCGATGGTGACTGGTGTGTGTATCTTTTGTGACTTGATTCCCTGACCGAAGAAGATGAGCGGCGTCTCGAAATAGCTGTCGCGCACCACTTTCCTGACGCCTTTCTCGTTGACGAGCGTCATGCCTGGAGTGATTTCCACGAAGATGTCGCCCGAGCAATGGGGGTTGTAGCTGTTGCGAATGCGCGAGATACCGGGCGTCCAGGCTCCTTGCATCAGCCTGCGCGAGGTATAGACATCCCTCACCCCATGAAATTGGAAAAGAAAGTCCTCACAACGTCCTAAGATCTCCTGGAGATTGAGCTGTCGCTGCTCGATCAACTTGTGGTTGAGGTAGATATATTGTCCGTAGTGTGCCTCAACATACTGTCCGTCGCCATAGATGGCGGTGAGGAACATGTTGAGCAACGACGCGCAGCGGTCGAGCTTGAACTCCGACGATGGTATGCCGTAGGTGCTGAGGTCTTCCTCGGGCGAGTCGTCGTAGCCTGTGGAGGTGAGGAAGATGAGGGTGTTGCTGAGTCCCACGTGCTTGTCGATGGCTGCCAGCAGTTCTTCAATCTGACGGTCGAGGCGCACGTAGGTGTCTTGGAGTTCAGTGGTGCTGCCAGAGGCATTGAAGTTGCCGGCATAATAGGTCAGCGACAAGAGGTCTGGCACACCGTCGGTACCCAACTCGCCTGCCCTGAGCAGACTGGCGGCTGCTGTGCTCACCGTCTCGTTGACCAATCCGCAGCGCTTGTAGTCGCGGAACTTGTCGATGCCCGTGAAGCGGTGGTTGAACGCCGACAGGTCGTCGCCCTGGATATAGTAGTTGATGCGCCCTGTGACATAGTCAGAGGGGGTCCACTTGATGTTGGCGATGTTGTTGGCCAGCATCGTCGTGTTGATGTAGCGCAGACAAGCGGGCGAACTGCCATAATAGGTGGAAGAAGCCCATTGGCCGTTGTTGTCGTCGATCCAGATGGCGCAGTCGCCGCTGTGTCCGGCTGCGAGAATGGCAGCTTCGCTATAGGGGGCGATGGCATAGACCTTGGCCTTGCCCTTGGTCGCCACTTTCAGTTCGTCGCCGATGGTGGTGGTGACGAGATTGACGGGCGACAGTCCCTCGACCGTTCCGATGCCGCGCACCTTACTGTCGCTGACACAGAAGACGGGGCGCAACGACTCCCTGTCGAGCCACATCGAACTGACGATGCCATGATCATAAGGCACAGTACCCGTGAAGATGGATGCGATGGCTGAGGCACGGTCCACATTGGTGCTCTTGTACTGCACATTGGTGTAGCTGGTGCCTTGCGCCATGAGGCGTTTGAGCCCACCCTCGCCATACAGCGGCACAAAAGCGTTCATGTAGTCGGATCGCAGTTGATCGACAGTGATGCCCACCACCAGACGCGGCACGGCGTGTGTGGCCTGCGCCTGTATGCCCGTAGTGGAGAGAATGGCGAGTATGGTGGTTATGAACGGCTTCATCAGTCTTTGTGATTATGTTTTCTGAACGACAACTTCTGTACCAAGGTGGAAGGATGGTATTGCCACAGCAGATGTGACACAGAACGCAGACAAAATGTCAGCAGTATGGGGTAGATGCTGGCATTGAAGTCCTGCGGAATGAAAGGCATGCACGCCATGAAAAGGAGCAGCACCAGCACGTTGACCACATGAATCGGATCGTGCCTGTGTCGTATGGTCCACACCACGCTGAATGGCAGCCAAAGCAGTGGCAGGGGGTTGAACACCAGCACAAGCCAGTTGGTGTTGACGGTGGGATGGATGGAGCAGAAGAAGAGGAAAGCGATGACCACTCCGCTCAATCCATGGAGCAACCCCACGACGATATCCACGCCCCAGAACATTTTTTTCAGTTTCTGCTCGATCACCACGATGACGACCGACAGGAAGCAGATGGTCCAGAAAACGACCATGGGGGAGATGGGAAATTCCGTATTGGTCTGCTGGCCTGGAGGCAGAACTTGGACGGTGTGGTTCACCAGACTGCGGTTTTTGCCTTCCTGGTCCTTGATGATGGCTGACGTGAACATCTTCTCGGTGTAGGAAGGGATGAACATCTGCAGTCGCTGGTCGATAGGTTTGTCGGCGGCACTACCCAGGCAGAAGTCGATGCCCAGTTCGGACCATGGGTGTTCGTAGGTGAACTGGTGGATGATGTCGCGGAAGGTGAGCTGGTTGTTGACTGGGATGTATGCCACATGGCCTGCCACACAGTTTTCTATCACATCGCGTGCACGGGTCGTACAGTTGTCGTAAAAGTAGTTGTAGCGGTAGGTGCGGTTCTGCGGTTCATAGTTCCGAAGCAAGAAGTTGATCAGACCAATCTTTTCATCTGCAGTGAGATTCAGCTCCTGCTGGTCGATGGAGGAACCGCGGACGGAGTACTCATGCACGAAATAGGGCCACTCCACCGCCCCCAGCTCATAGTCGGTCTCGCCCTTCACAAAACGATAGACAAAGTTGTCGGTGTTGAAATTGAACACGCCGTAGTTGAAGACGATATCCTGACGCCGCTTGGGATCGACCACGCGTATGGCGGTGTGGCCGAACAACTCGTAAACAAGTTGCCCAGGCGAACAGGTGATCAGAGAGATTTTGATCTGGTCTGCTTCTTTGGATGGATCGACGGATGCTTCATCAGGCTCCTGCGCCGACAAGCCTGTCGGCACAACAAGTAAGATGAGCAGCAGCACCCAACCAGCTATAATCCTTTTGTATATTGATTGCATGACAGTCTTTTTCAGCCTTAAAAACCTATCAAACTGCAAATTTAATCATTTTTCTTCTTTTTAATGTCGCTCAGCGTAAAATATTAAGAAAAATGTATGTAAAAACAAACACAGCCAATTGTGAAATCACAACTTTGCAATTTTTTTGGACATTTTTTAGGGTCACTTCGTTCAAAATAGATAATTTGTTTAGGGAAATCAAAGAAAATGTTTAATTTTGCATTTACTAAACTGATATTACCTACTACACTACACCCCAAAAAATCAATCTATACTAACAATGAGCAATTACGACTCCAAAGCCTTAGAATGGCAGCGGCAAGTGGAACAGGTGGACCAACAGGATGTCATCGTCTTGGAAAACGTCGATCGATGGCCCGCCTACAACAAAATCATAGAAACCCACTCTCTAAGCATCAATCTATGCAGCAGAGGGTATTGCCGCACAAAATACGACACCAAAGAAGGAGTTTTCCAGCAGCACGACATAGCCGTGCTATTGCCATCTCATTTCATCATGTGCTACGAGAGTTCACCCGACTATCTGTGCACCACCATCTTTGTGTCTCAGAAGCTCAACAGCCAGATGATGAACGCCATCGGAAAAAACATCATCCGATACCACAAGGACCTGACATGCCATCTGAATGAAGAGCAGTTCCACAACTTGAACTTCATGACTCATGTCATGAAGAAGATGTGTGCCTCCAACAAGTCCCACCGATCAGAATACATACACCACCTCACCTCCATCATCTTCCTCATGATCGACGATTACTGGACAGAGAAAGACAACTTAAGAGAGAAGAGGAGCGAGGAAATCTTCTCCAAGTTCTACGACCTTTTGCTCAAGCACTATAAGGAGTCGAGAGAGGTCTCGTTTTATGCGGCAAAACTGTGCCTCACACAAAAATACCTGTCGTCGGTGATCCACAAGACCACTGGCACCAAGGCCAGCGAGTGGATCACCAACTACATCGTGATGCAGGCGAAGAAGTTGCTGATGGAGCATCCACGACGCAACATACAGACCATCAGCTACCAACTGGGCTTCAACGACCAAGCGGCCTTCACCCGATATTTCAAAAGGGCTACAGGAGAGAATCCCACCCAATTCAGGGAAAACGACTCGGAGTAGGATGGGGAAATAAAGGGGAAGTTAAAGGGGAAGTTAAAATGGGAGTTAAAGGAGAAGTTAAAGGGGAAGTTAAAGGGGGAGTTAAAATGGAAGTTAAAGGGGAAGTTAAAAGGGGATATAATACCCCACCCCGCCCTGCGGGCACCCCTCCCCTTAGATGGGATGGGAGCTTAAAATGGGACAAAAAGACGAGGCAGCATGTCGCGGCATGCTGCCATCATTCAACAACAAGTTGAAAAAACTTACTTCTTCTTGTTCTTGAACAGGTTGGCCACGAAGAGTATGGCAATGGCACCCACCAAGCCTGTGCCCAGTTCGGCTATCCATCCGCCTTCCCAAGTCACACCCAGCAGGCCGAAAATCCAACTGCCGACAAGTCCGCCGACCAATCCCAGCACAATGTTCCAGAGGCATCCGAAACCGCCTCCACGCATGAGCTTACCGGCCAGCAGACCAGCCAAAGCTCCAATGATGATAGAACCTAAACATCCCATAATCGTAATAGATGATTTGAATCGTTTTATTTGGTGTATGTATCAGTTCACATGTAGGGACGCGACGTGTCGCGTCCGCTAAAGTAAATCAACAAATTACACGTTTGTAATATTTCAGATTGTCGGCAAAAGTAAGCAAAATAATTGACATACCAACAATTTTCGATAGGTTTTTACACCACAAATGCACAAAACATCAGTCAGACAAAACCAATCAGCTCATTCTTCCAAATCAACTCCCTCCCAAAAAAACGAATCAAAACCGAACTTGCAACATGGATGAATCGACATACATGGTGAATGTGCTCTGCATGACCTACAACCAAGCGTCTTTCATTGAAGATGCTTTCAATGCTTTCACAATGCAGCAGACGACTTTTCCTTTCGTATGCACAATTATAGACGACGCCAGTAACGACGGGGAGCAAAATGTGATCAAGACATACCTGAAGGAACATTTTGATCCAGTAGATCAATCAACTGTCAGCCCATCAGACACACCTGACTATCATTTTCTTTTTGCCCGCCACAAGACCCACCCCAACTGCTATTTTGCCGTGTACTTCTTGAACTACAATCATTTTGGAACAGCAGTACTGCAGCAAAGAAAACTTCGATATGCAGCAGAATGGTTTGAGAAGAGCAAATACATAGCCTTTTGCGAGGGTGACGATTTTTGGACTGATCCAAGGAAATTGGATAAACAGGTGGTTTTTCTGGGCACGTCCTTGAAATTGTTGTATGTGGCAGAGCCCAATCAAGTCATCGACAAAAGGACCATTGCCTTGCACTAGAAATCCCGTTTGGAAAGCTATAAGATTCCTCAGGCATACGAACAGGTAGCATCCATCCGCATGACACACAACGGCAAAAAAGACCGCAAATCATACAAACAGTAGGAGGTTCGGCATTCCTGCCGAACAAATATCGTCCCCTTTAATTCCAAACCATCTCCGTTGAGGCGTGTGCCCGGCGGTTCTGCCGCCGGGGTTCCGCAATAACCCACCCTTGTGACACCACAAATAAAAATCAGCGAGAAAGAATTATGTCTCACGCAGATAGCGCAGATAGTGCATAAAAATAATCAGCGAGATCGGTGAGATCAGCGAGAAATACTCTAACAGAGACCGCAAAAAAAAGGAATAATATTTTGTATTTATCCGCAATTGTTCTAACTTTGCATCAGATTTAAGATGTAGCGACGTCGGAAAAGACTATCAACATAAAGATTAAAGCCGGGTAAGGATCGATTGGGATACTCATCAAATTATAAAGAACAACCGGGAAAGCTTCGTTCATCAATGGCGGGCCACGCCCTTACGGGTAACCTTCGAGTCGGTGGATTACAAAGAGGAGCGAGCGCTCAAATCTTATCATCTCGGAGTTTCATCACATCTCCTCCCGGCTTTTTTCCTTTCATCCGACATTCAAACCGCCATCTTTCAATCTCAACACGACCTATACAATGGAAAGTTGCCGGAGTGGTCGATCGGGCCGCACTCGAAATGCGGTGAACGGGTAACTGTTCCGGGGGTTCGAATCCCTCACTTTCCGC
>CAMOWU010000028.1 GCA_946628545.1 uncultured Bacteroides sp.
ATCCCGACTTATCGACGTATTCACCGTTTCGGGCAGACTGGAACCCTGCGTTTCCGAGGTTGAGGTATAATCCATTTTTGATGTCTTTTTAAATTCATTGACAAAGATAAGCATAATCTTCGAAATCGCAAAATGAAATGCTGGGATTTCGTGATGCATCTTCCCATGCCTGCGCTTGTTGAAGTCGAATAAACAAAAATCATGACGGTGTGATCATTTTCTTCATTCCGAGGGCAAGATACTTCGTAAATCTTGTGTAAATTTGCATCAACCAATAAAGGGGGCTTCTATAAATTCCCCGTTCATTGAATGATTAATCCTAAAAACACAGGAAATGAAAAAACTGATTTTCGCTATGGCACTACTTTTGACCAGCTGTCATCCATCGGTGGATGTGGAACAGCAGATTCACGACCTCTACGAACGCATGTCGCAGGAAGAACGCATCGCTCAACTCCGAAGCATGTATATGGACGACTTGTTCGATGAGCAGGGACAGTTGGACACTGCCAAGTGCCGTGAGTTGATCCCCTACGGCATTGGCCATTTCTCGCAGTTCGCCATGCAGAACCCCCGCGACCCCAACGTGTTGCGCGACCGTGTGGCAGCCGTGCAGGACTGGTTGATCCACAACACCCCCAACGGCATTCCGGCGCTCTGTCATGAGGAAGTGCTCTCGGGTGTCAACTCCCGTGGTGCCACCATCTATCCTCAGCAGATAGGGCAGGCCTGCTCCTTCAATTCCGAACTTGCCGAGTTGAAGACGCGTCAGACCGCTACAGCCCTGCGCAAGATGGGAGGCGTGCTTTCGCTTTCACCCATGGTTGATGTGTGCCGCACACCCAGCTTCAACCGTTTGGAAGAGTCGTATGGCGAGGACGCCTATCTATCTGCCATCATGGGTACCGCCTTTGTGCGTGGTCTGCAGCAAGGCGACCTGAAGAGGGGAGTGGGAGCTTGCTCCAAGCACTACCTCGGTTATGGAGGTGGCGGAGACGCAGAAGAGAAGGAACTGATGGAAGAAATCCTGCTGCCCCACGAGACGATGATCCGTCTGGCTGGCAGCAAGGCCTTGATGCCCGGTTATCACGCCATGCTGGATGCCAATGGACAGAAGACCAACTGTGTGGCCAACGGCAAGATCCTCGACGATATCCTCCGCGGTTACCTGGGCTTCGATGGTATGGTGGTCAGCGACTACACCGCCATCGACCAGTTGCCCGCACCCGCCAATCACGACCATTCTGCACCTTGGACCCCCGTTCAGAAAGCCGCCATGGCTATCAATGCCGGCAACGATGTGGATTTTCCCGAAGGAGCTAACTACAAATATTTGCAGGAAGCCCTCGATGAACGACTGGTGCTGCCAGAAGCCTTCGAGCAGGCCGTGATGGATGTGTTGCGCTATAAACAGCGTGTGGGATTGCTGGACAAGAATTCCTACTTATACAGCAAGGAACAGATTGTGCTCGATACCCCGGAAGAACGTCAGACGGCTTACGACATTGCCACCCAATCCGTCGTGCTGCTGGATAACAACGGTGTGCTGCCGCTCGTGCCGGTCGCCTCCGATGTTGAAAATCCACAAGCCCAGCCATGCAATATCTTGCTCACTGGCCCCAATGCCAACTCCATGTGGGCAATGTGTGGCGACTATTCCTTCCCCGCCATGACCTACTTTTGGAAACGGATCATGGATGAACTGGAACATCCCGATGTGGTGACCCTGTTGGAAGGCATGACCAACCACAAGCCCGAGGGTGTCAACATCCTCTACAGCCGTGGTTGTGACTGGACGGAGGATATCGAGACGAAGTTCTCCGAACTGGGCGACGAACGAGCCTGGGAGTATGAGTTGCTGCACCGCAAGGTGGATGCTGGTGAAAAAGCCGACAAGGGCGAGGCGCTTGCCATGGCCCGTCAGGCTGATGTCATCATCGCCGCAGTAGGCGAGAATGTCATGCTCTGTGGTGAGAACCGCGACCGTCAGGGACTGCGTCTGCCGGGGCGTCAAGAGCAGTTTGTGGAGGAGTTGTTGCAGACGGGCAAACCCGTGGTGCTGGTGGTCTTTGGCGGCAGGGCTCAGGTCATCTCTGGTTTGGCTGAGCGTTGTGCCGCGGTCATACAGGCCTGGTACCCAGGTGAGGAAGGTGGTCATGCCGTGGCTGATATCCTCTATGGCAAAGTGTCGCCTTCGGCCAAACTGTCCGTCAGTTACCCCAACACAGAAGTCTTTGAACCTCTTTGCTACAACTATATGGCATCGAAAGACCCGCGTGTGCAGTGGCCTTTCGGTTATGGACTGAGCTACACCACCTTTGAGTATCAGAACCTGAAGATAGATGGGGGCTACTCTACCGCAGATGAGAGCATCAGCCTGTCGTTTGAGGTGAAGAACAGCGGAAGCATGGCAGCCGACGAGATTGCTCAGGTGTATATCTCGCCTGCTCAAGCTGCGCAGCCTATCCGTCCCATCCAGTTGCAGGGGTTCACCCGTGTTTCGCTGCAGCCAGGAGAGACCAAGACCGTCAAAGTGAAACTCTATACTGAGCAGTTCGGCTATTATTCCCATATTGACACTCGCCGTTGGAACATCGCCCCTGGGCAGTACACCATCAAGATTGGTGCGTCGTCGCAGGATATCCGCCTCCAGCAGACTATTGCGTTGAAGGGAGAGCCCGTCACCAAGCCCATCCGCGACTTCTATTTCTCAGAGGCGACAGTCATGTGAGGAATAGAAGTTTAGACTTTTGATAAGAATGAAGTAGATTTACAACCAACGTGTTTTTGCATTTGCAGGACTTTAAACAACTATCCAATAATGACGTTCATATTGAGAATTCTTGTATTGACATGTGTTTTGATATTTTCACCATCTATTCAGGCACAAGACATCAACGACTGGTTTCAGGAGCAATTAATTGCATCTTCTGAGTTAAGGCATGTGGATTTCGATTATAATTACAAAATGGCTCTTTTTGCGAAAAAGAAGCATAAAAAGAAGATGGACCCTCTTCTAAGATCTTTGGTTATCTTGGATTGTGAGCGTGCATGGGGATCTGACAGTCTGACGGTGTTGGTGATTGACCAGATTTTGATGAAAACCCCTAAGTTCCGATTGGACCAAGGCCTTGCTTTATCGCTGTTTTATTTGAAATACAAATGCTTGTTCCTTCATAACAAATACCATGAGATAGAGCAAATGACCGACTATATGGAACAACATTTTGCTGAAAACGAGAAATTGAGATTGCAGGCTGGTCATTGGCGTAGAATTGCCCAGGCAGGAAGAGGGGTAGGCCCTGTTGAGATTCATCGCTCGAAAGAAGTGGTTGGAGTAGGTCTTAGCCACGATTCTCTTGATCACTTGTATATAGAGGCGAACCTCAATCGAGCCAAGAACCGGCGTTTAATCGTTGATACAGGTCTCATGTCAAGTTCTGTGTTGTTCAAGGATTTTGCAGAACAGATTGGTGTTCGTATGCTCCCTGATTCGACACATGCCA
This sequence comes from uncultured Bacteroides sp., assembly GCA_946628545.1. Classification (GTDB taxonomy): domain Bacteria; phylum Bacteroidota; class Bacteroidia; order Bacteroidales; family Bacteroidaceae; genus RUG11857. The sequence continues at coordinate 3,507 of CAMOWU010000028.1, forward strand.
CTTCAGCAACTCATCCCGATGTCAGATACACTATGCAGCTGGGAATCTTGGATAGTCTGCGTATCAACGGCATTCTGATAAAAAATCTTCCCGTATGGGTTTCTGACGAGAAGAACGAATATGATTGTGACGGCTTTATCGGCACACCAGACTTGGCACGTTTAGAATATATGGAATTCACTCGCGACAGTCTTGTCTTCCGCTATCCAATTCCTGAGCCTCGAAGCAAAACTCAATTCACGATGAATGCTGGAGCGAATGGCGATCGATGCATCTGTATTCCTTATAAAATCAATGGGCGCAACAGCTCTTTCTTATTAGATACAGGCACTAATGGCTTTATTCTCCCTCAACAATATGTATCAATGAATAATGTATTCGTTGAAATTGGAGGCATGCAAATTGGAGTAGGCAACCAAATGATGTCTGCTCATGGTTTTTTGCCCTACCAAGATTCATGTGGATTTATCGGTACCCCTTTACTTTACGCTTTCGAGCGATTGTGTCTTAATTTCCGCGAGTGCAACGTAGAATTCGTGAAAAAAGAAGATGGCAATTTCATAGGGCTCTATTGATTCGGCCTGAAAATTTCGATTAAACGAGAGCAAAGTCAAACTTGTTTGAACTTGGCCGAGTGTGAGAAATTTATCAAAAGGCCAATATCTATTAGCCCAGGGCAACGCCCCGGGGATATATAAGACCAAAAAGGCGCCCTGCAAGGGCAGCATCATGAATAAAAGAAACGATTTTGCCCTTGCAGGGCGCATCTGCAAACCACATCAAGAATTCATATCAACTCCTTTGTTTTTCTGACTGCTAATTAACATTTATAAAATCCGTGTCAACTGGTATATAATTGCCATATTTTATTCTTTCCGATAGACTTTTTCTCCGTTGATGTAGCTCTTCAGTTTCGGCCAGTCATTCGGAATCCAAAGCTCTCCCTTGGTGGTGATGATGATGATGTGGTAGCCATCTTGGTCCATCATGCAACTGAGGTGATAATTTGAGTCGCCCTTGATATTCATTCCCTCGACGATGTTGTGCAGGTTGGCGTATGGAATACGTGAGGAGTAGTTATAGATGTATTCTTGCTCGGGATGACGATTCACATAGTCGAGAGCTATCGAGTCGAGCTGTTGGTGCAGGGCTTCGGCTTCAGCTTTGTATTGTGCGGGGATGAAGTAGTGGGTACCGGTGGTCAGACCTGTATGTTTGTTGTCGCCGTAGTCGCTTTGGCGAGTGGTCTTAGAGACGAGCCCTCCGTTGCTTACGTTATCATCATATCCTTCGTCGTGACGCCAATAGATAGGATAGGTCTTCACACCTTTCAGTTTCTTGGCCTTTTTCAGTACGGGTAGAATCAAAGACTCGAAAGCCGCGACGTCGAAGGGTTGCATCTCGTCCCATGTGAGATTGGTGGGAATGGTATAGAGGTGGCTGTAATTGCCAAACTCCTCAAAATCATTGAAAAAGCCATTGACATCACCCTTGAACTCCTTGCCGTCGATGAGTATCTTTTTCACCTTCTTGCCGTTGATGGTGAGGTTGCCGTCCTCGTCCACCGCAGCACCTTGCATGTGATCAATGTTTCTTTCCTTGTAGTTCTTATGGTAGTCGAAATTGGCTACCTCTCGGGCATTATGGAAATAGACCTGATTGCCGTAGCGGGTGGAATAGAGCGAGTCTGCTTCTTGACGGAACGCCAAGGAGTATTTGATGGTGTCAGTGCCGTCCTTGTGATATTCGTAAAGGTAACTCTCTGACCCATCCTTGCCCAGAATGGCGAACGTAAGGCGGATAGAGTCGAGGGCACTCTCCATTTGCTGTCGGCGATGGGTGTTGATGCTGTCATAAGTCAGGATGATTCGTTGCAGTTGCGCTTCGCTCAAGTTATTGTCGTTGAAAGGTGGATGAAGTGGCATCACATTGAGAAAGGAACGCCATTGGTGGGTGATGCCTCTTTCGAAAGCGTTAGACTGGGTATGGCTGACTCCAAAACCAAGTTCTTGGAGGTAGTTTTCCAATTGGCTGATTTTGGTGTTGGCTTCTTGCCCATACGATGTGGTGGCGATGGTTGCCAGCAACATGAGGGTGAGTATCTTCTTCATATTCATATTGTTTTTTTTTTCTTTATCATTCTTTATTTCGGTCATTCGGGATCATGATGATCTGTTATTACCTATATCACTTAGTAATCTCATTGAGTTGGGCTATTTCCTGATGCAGACGTTCACCGCGTGTCCTGATGTCTTGTGCCTGCATGGCTGCCATGACGTAGGGGTCGGGTAGGGAAGTACGGTTATACGATTTGCCTGGGGGAAGAGGATCGCTGATATCCTTTTCTGTCGTTGCCAACTGTGGCACGGCCGTCTGGTTGACGGGTTTAGTCATCCTATGCCTTTTTCTCGGCTTTTTTTTCGGCATTGGCTTTATTGCCTCTGGTTCCGCAACGTCTGTTTCCTCTTCTATGGTTGCTGTTGTCTTGTCTTCTTCCGCTGAGGGGCTGTCATCATGGGCGACAGTCTGTTTGGCCACTAATGGCTGTTCCTTGGGGCGGTCTTCTCTATAGTGGAACGTCAGCAACAGCAGTAAACTGGCAGCCACAGCACCGATGGATATCGGGTATAGCCAGCGTCGAAGTGCTTTTTTCCTGTCTTTCTTCTCCTCTGCCTGATGCATCTTGGTCAGGAAGTCGGAAGGCAGTTCTGGTGTGTCTGCGTACATTCGGCGTAAAGCCTCGCGCAAGTCGCTGTCTTTGGGGTTGTTCATTTCGCTGTAAGTTTCTTATGGAGTTTCTTTCTGATTCGGTAGAGTCGGCTGGCCAGTGCGTTCGAGTCAATGCCCGTGATGTAGGCGATCTCGTTAAGCGGTAGGTCGTCGAAGTAATAGAGGGTGAGCAGCATCCGTTCTTCGTGGGGTAACTCTTTCATCAATGCTTCAAGCTGCTCAATGCGTTGTTCCTTGCCGGTAGAGAGTTCGGCTTCCAGTTCTGTGTCGTTGACATCTGTCTGCCAAACCGAACTGTCTTCCAGTGATATGGTGATAGGTCGATGGCGTTTCAGATAATCTATCGTCTGTTGGTAGGCAATGCGACATAGCCAAGTGGAGAGGGAAGACTGACGGCCATCAAAGCGACCTATATATCGAAAGGCTTTGAGGAATGTGTCTTGGAGCAGTTCCTGAGCATCCATCGAATCCTGAACCTGCCTCGCTATCATGGCGAAGACAGGGGCGGCGAAACGGCTGACCAACTCGTCTTGCCCTTTGCGCTCTCCCTTCTTCACGGATTCCACTATCTGCTTTTCTGTCTGCATCAGTCTTGTTTTTGGTTGTCCTATGGGATCTTTTGAAATCCCTTCTACTCGTTATACGACTAAAACGGAAAAATATCACGTTTGTTTTACGTTTTTTTCACCATCCACATTGTAACTCTTTTTTTGGTCGCTACACTCATATATTGGATGAGTAGGAGGAGCGGCATTCCTGCCGTTCAGCCCTATGCCTAAGCACGCTCATTCGATGATTCATGAGAAGAAAAACAGCAGAGACAACAAAGGGATAATCATGGCAACTTTATCCTTTTTTCTGGAAAATCCCAAACAAGTTTGGCTTTTCGCTCGATTTTTCGTAACTTTGACTTTGTCGAAGTTACGCCATCTCGGAAAAGCAAAAGAAAGACTCGCCTTCCTTTTGCTCTTCGCTCGATTTTTCGTAACTTTGGCTTTTGAAAATATAAACGATTCTTCATAAATTACGATATGCTTAGATTCAAGAAGAAAACGAAAGTGATGGACGTACTCATTACAGCCTTGGCTGGAATGCTCTCGGTTGGCGTTATGTTTTATGCCGTGGCTCAGTTCGGACTGAAAGAGGCTTGGCCCGAGGAGGTCCTCAACCTGTTCTACGTGGCCTGTCTGGTCATGATGTGGATGTACTTCTTCAACCGGCTTGAACCGCGCCAGTTCAACTATTGGTGCTCGGTGTGCATGGGTGTGACCATTCTGCTTCGCGATATTCTCTTTGCACCTCCATTAGACATATACCCTCTTCGTTTGGCATGTCTCACGCTGTCGGTGCTGCTGCTCCTGATGCTTACCTACTTCTATGCCCGCAAGGACTGGAAGAGTTACTCCAAGCGCAACCTGTGGATGATCTTTATTGTCGATATGTTGATTGCCTCACTCTACAACTACGACATCTATCTTGAGCCCATCAATGAATACACCGACTATCTGCTGGTCGAGATCTGGATTCGTCCCACCATAGCCTATGGACTTGTGGCCTGCTTCGTGTCCGAAAGGCAAAACGATACTTTTTTAGTTAAGAGTTAAGAATTAAGAGTTTAGAATTAAGAAAATAGGCTTTGGACTTTAGTTAAGAATTGTTCTCTTGTAGGGACGCGACGTGTCGCGTCCGAATCATAGTGGATGCGACACGTCGCGTCCCTACATGTTTTGTTTTGGACTGCACTCATCATGGCTTTTGTATCTAAAAAAAGCTGGTGTAGGCCATTTTCTTATGAAGAACAGATACAGATGCCGAAAAAATGCACTATTTTTGCACTCGAATGCCGGAAATGGCGGATGATAGTTATCCTTTTTATTAGATGGAGCCTTGAAATCGCCATGACTGACATGAAGACAAAGTCCGATGTCAACCTATGAAAACTACTTGATAAAACACAAAAAGCCTATGAAACTGACATTATCATATCAGCACTATATTGAGGCCAAACTTCATGACCCTGAATTGGTGTCGCAGGCCGAACAGGAAGCTTCTTATTGTTCCCGACATTTGGGGGCAAGAGATGATTTCATGTTGATCTTGATACGTAAGGACTGTATCGAAACCTATAGGTGTCATTGCACTCATGAGCAGGAAACCATGCGGCTGGTGATCGACGACATGGACCAATATCCCTTCTCGTTTGATGCTTTGATGGAGCACCTTTGTGACGACAATCGCGAGACAAAAGGTTGGAATGCCATGTTTCACTACAATGGGCAACGATACGAATACGACACTTACTACGACCAGTATCTGCCTCCTCACACCATCCAGAAAATCACCGATTTCATAAAGATGATTCCCGGCCATCATGCGCTGACAGCATACATAGAAGGTGAGCACACCGATTTCAATATGCTCATGTATGCCTTGCAGACCCGATTCGCCGCCATCCAGGTCGTTCCAAAACATAGCGGCACAGTACGGACAGATTACGACCTTGGTGGCAAACTGACAGATGTCGATTTGGGGCTTTCTCTTGGTGGCATACACCTTTCACATTGGCTCGACAAATGGTCAACACCCATCGCTGTTCCACTCAATGCCTCCACGCTCAATACCGACTTCTGGTTGGGCAAGAAATGGACGGAAATCCTGCCCGATCCCAGACAACCTGACGCCAGATTGGCAGGAGTGGATGTGAAATACATTGCGTTTCATGCTCAGACAGATGCTTACCGCAATATCTTCCTCACGGCTAAAAACATGGCCGACGGGAAAGAGAAACGTACAAGGCTTTACAGCACTTTTGAAGATCAATAATGTTAACCCCATCATTAGAAAAGCAATATGACAGACCTGTTAACCATGATGTCCGACATCGGACTGAAAGACATAGAATCGGAGTTCAAGACCCAACTACAGACCATCGAGAACCATGGCAACAGCATGAAGCGCGCGGTCATGCTCGCCATCATCGCCGAGGAGAGCCTGCGCCAACTCGACAATATCAATACGGCTCCTTTCATCTCGCAACTGCAGGAAAGGTTGCAACAACTCCACGACCAGTACGAGAAGAGGCTACCACAACTGGAGACTCACCGACAGCTCAACATGGATATCCTCAACCAGACCGAATCGGTCACCAGTCAGCTGAAAGAATTGGATGAGCGCATATCACGACTGCTGATGAAATATGACGAACAATTGAAATCAGTGATAATAAACCGTGACAAACTGCAGGTTGAGAATGTCATCAAATCGTAACATACGACTGTTCGACATCTGTCGCGAAGGCACCCATGTGCTGGGCCCAGGTTTGCGCTATGTGGTATGGACACAAGGTTGTCCTCGCCGATGCAAAGGGTGCATCACCCCCGAGAGCCAACCCCTCGATCAAGGAACCGACTTCAATATCGAGGCCCTCGCTGCTGATATCGTCAACAACGACCGTATCGACGGACTGACCGTCAGCGGTGGAGAACCATTTCTTCAGGCGCAGTCGCTGGCCTTGCTCCTCCAACTGCTCCGGCAGATCCGACCCGAACTCACCGTCATGGTCTATACGGGCTACACCTTGCAGCAACTCTCCCGCATCCCCTATGCGACAGATGTCTTGCAGTATGTGGATGTGCTGATCGACGGAGAATATATAGAAGAACTGAACGACGACAAGGGCATACGTGGCTCGTCCAACCAGCGGGTCATCGCCCTCAGTCACCGACTCGACAAATATCTCGCCTCCATGGCAGATGGAATCAGAAAGATAGAATACGTGGCGCAGGATGCTTCGTCCGTGACGTCTATCGGTGTGCCACACAAAACAAAAACACTAACTCTTTAAATCTACAACACTATGAGCAGAGATGTAAAATCAACCACACTCGATGGTATCAACGACGGACTGGAAAGAGGCATCAGCCGTCTGAAAGGACAACTGATTCAGGAAATCAGATCATCAGAACAACGTGCACTCCATCTGGCAGACCAAAACGCCAGAAGTGTCGTCAACAATGCCAAGCGCGAGATGTATCGCAACATGCAGATACTCCAGAGCAATCTCGACCATCGCATTGAAGAGACACAACGCAGTCTTGGAGCGCGTATCGACGACAACGCACGCAAAATGAGAGCGAGCCTCAATGAAATCGACAAGCGCCATTCGAAGGCTTTGCGCGAACTGCGCGATGAGATCTACGACGCACTCGAGGAACAAAGCGAGGTGATGGAGGAGATGCAGGACCAGATCGGAACCTTGGCCGATGGTCTCAATTTGCTCAATATGAACCTCAACCAGCTGCAGCAGGATGTCAACCAGCGATTCCAGAACCAGCAACAGCAAATCAACAACATCAACGCCAGCGTGAAGAATCTCTACAACATGCGCCAGCAGGACGAGAACAACAAACTGCTGGCAGTAGGAGAAGCCCTCGCGCTGCTGGAGACCATCCGACAGCGCACCCCCGTGGCACGCTTCGCACCGCAGAGCATGCAAGACAAGGTCGCACTCCTGGAACAGAGACTACGCGGCATCAAGAACAACCCCAACGCCTGTACCATCACCGACGCCAACAACCTCGTGGACGATGCGCTGGTCATGGAGGCAGAGGCTGTGCGCGAGCACCTGAAATGGCAGGCCAAACACAAACTGGCCAAAACCTTGGTCGATACGCTCCTTCGCATCATGCAAGACAGCATGCAACTGCATGTCAACAGCATCTACGACGAGACCCAGAAGGAGGAGATTCAGACCGACTACTGGACCCACGGCAAGTTCAGCGAACTGGAGAAGAAGGTCAAGGAAGTGCAGCAGCGCATCGACAGCGGACAACCCAGCATGGCAGAACTCGACCAACTCATCAGCCAAGTCAACAAGATGAAATATGAGGCCGAGAACCTGCGCGAGGAAGCCGTCAACCTCGGTGTGCTCAGCGAGTGCCGTGTGGCAGTGTCGAACGATATTCTCGGAGCCATGCTCGACCAAGGCTGGGAACTGAAGGACGACCCAGGATTCCTTGGAGGTGAGGAGGAAGACGACTGCCGCGAAGGCACCTACGCCATCCTTGAGCGCGCTACCACAGGCGAGCAACTCTCGATTCTCATCATGCCAGAGGATCAGAACGGGAAGATGGTCAACAAAATCATCTTCCACCGCAACGACGACAAGGTGGAGGCCCAGGGCGCTTTCCAGACCCGTATGGAGCAGATCAAGCGCGAGATAGAGAAGAGCGGTCATCGTCTGGGCAGTGTCAAGGCACCAGCCTGCGGAGGCGACGGCAAGATCCCACAACTCAAGGACGGCCAGAAACTGCGTCGCAAAGGAGCAGCCAAGGATGTGGACAAAGCCGTCAACAGAAGGGGATAGATACATTCATCAGCGCAGAGTTTTCGTTATCACGTTATCTCGAAATAACGTGATAACGAAAAAACGTCAAAAACGTTAAAAACGTCAATAACGTCAAAAACGACAATAACGTTAAAAACGATACTAACGACAATAACGTCAATCACGAAAATAAACACAAAAGCCATGATTACCCAGCGAATAGATGCACTCGACATCAACAACCGAGGACTCTTCACCGCCATCTACGGCGTGAACAGGACTGACGAGGTCTATTTGACGGCCGACCTGCGCGTCAACAACCTCTACGAGGCACTCTACCTGTATCTCAGGCAGGAGGGTTATATCACCGTGTTCTACGATGACAAGGCCTTCTCCTATGAGGAGCAGCAACTCATCGACTTCTTCGGTTTCAACGCACCTGCTCCCAATGCGCCTGCCACGCCCCGTCGCCGTGACTTCTTCGCAGGCAAGGGACCTATGGCCAAGACGCGTGCCACTCGCCAGGACAATCACGCAACCAATTCTCAGCAAGGTGCAGGGCAGCAGATGGCTAATGGCGACGCCACGCGCCATCCCTCCATCCGCGTGCTGAGCAACAGTCTCCGACGTGTCTATACTGTGACGCAAAGTGTGGGTTTCATCAGTTCTATCAACGGCATGGTGGAGCGCGATGCCCAGAGGAAAGTGGCAGTGGTCTTCGTCAATCCCAACACCTTGCAGTATGATGAGGACGAGCAGAAAATGTACGAGAACCAACTGCGCGACTTGCAGGTTGATTTCGTCAAGCACCATATCGGATTGAGGATTATCGCCCTCTACGACTTCAAGTCCAGTGAGTCCTTCGCTGAAGAACTGAAGAACGGCAGCGACAAATTCCTCTTCCGTCCGCCTTTCAAGGACCTGATGCTTGAGGACCTGACCCCCACCACCGACAAGGATGGCAACACCCAACCGCAGAAGATGAATACCGTCTTCTTCCTGCGCGACCCCGAACGCGACGAGATTGGCAATATGCTCAACCGCCGTCGTCTGCTTGAGGGGTTGCCCCATATCTTCGGCTCAGTGCCTTGGAGCCATATCCTGCTTCGTCTCTGGCAAGGCGTCGCCACCGACAAGAAGATGAAGGACGCCACCACCCTCCGAATGATGAGGGATTTCATGCAGCTACCCATAGAAAGTCTGGATCAAATCATAGAAAACATGGATACCATCAAAGCCATCGACAAACTGAATGCCTTGGAAGGCATTGACGACATCAAGGAACAATTCGACAGGTACCGCAAGGCGCTTAAAGCGCACCGTGCCGGTGCAGGTGGCGGGCGTTTCCGTCCCCACATGGCACTCATGGGAAGCCCTGGTACGGGAAAAAGCACTGTGGCGCGCCTCTTTGGCGACATCCTTCGCGAGGACGGACTCCTGCCCAAAGGACACTTCGTCAAGGTGGATGTGAGCGAACTCATTGGTGAGTATGTAGGCAGCACACGTCCCAAGACCCGTGCTGTCTGCGAGCGCGCCCGTGGAGGCGTGCTCTTCATCGACGAGGCCTACGGACTGATGTCGGGCGACAACTCCCACGGCGACATCAACTACGGTGCTGAGGCCATTGAGGTGCTCATCCAGTTCATGGAAGACAACGACGACTCGCTCGTCATCTTCGCTGGCTACACCGATGAGATCATGCACCTCATCGATGAGGGCAACAAGGGATTCAGACGCCGTTTCAACCCACTCGGCATGTTCTATTTCCAAGACTACAAACCCGATGTGCTCTTCAACATCTCCATGAAGATGATACCCGAACCCACCACTGAGGCTTTCCGCACGGCACTGAAGAACATCATCAAGTTCAAGTACGCCTACCGCACAAAGAAGTTCGGTAATGTGGGCGATATGGAGAACCTCGTCAACAACATCGTGGGCACCTACCGCAACAGTGGTGACACAGGGCCTATCGACGTGCGTCATTTGCCCGAGAAACTGCGCATGCTCGTCGATCCCAGCATGCTCGACGACAAGAACATCTTCGGTGAACTGGACGCGCTGGTGGGGCAGGAAGGAGTGAAAGCCACGATGAAAGGCCTCTTCAACAAGTGCCGTGCCGAAAGGAGCAAACTGAGCCTCTTCGAGCATTTCGAACCAGAGATGCCACGGCTCAACTTCGTCTTCAGTGGTAATCCTGGTACAGGAAAGACCACTATCGCGCGCATCATGGGCGAGGTGCTGCAGAAACTTGGCGTACTGCAGAGCGACGATGCCAATGTGATGACAGAAATCCGAGGAAGCGACTTGCTGACTTCCACTCCTGAACAAGTGAAAAAACTCTTCGAGGACAATATCGGCAAGGTGCTCTTCATCGACGAGGCATATATGCTCACTCAGAATCCAAGAGTCTTGGCCGATATCGTCGGCAACATCACAGACAAGGATTATGAGAACAAACTGTGCATCATCATGGCAGGCTACACCCATGACATGCGGCAGATGATCGACATCAATGCAGGTATGGACAGGCGACTGCAGGTCGTGGAGTTCACCGACTATTCCAACGAGGAATTGTGGGAGATACTTGCCCGCATGGCCGACAACCCCAAGACGCAAGTCCGTATGGACCGCAACACCTGCCGCGAACCAGCCATCCGCTATTTCGCATCTTTGGTGCGCGACCGCAAGTTCGGCAATGCAGGAGTCGCAGGCAATCTGATGGGGGTTCTGAAAAGTCGCCGCGATGAGCGCTACAATGCTGCCACAATCCAACAGCAGGCAGATGTGGATTTCGCCATGCGCATCCTGCCAGAGGATTTCCCACAGGTGGATGGAGACAATGGTGGCAGTGGCCGTGAAAACGGTGCTGGACGGGGTGAAGACACCTACAGCCATCCCGCTTATTATAGCGGACAAATCGACTGCTCAGGTGAGAGCGAGTCGGAACTGGTGACCAGTGGCAACGACCTCTATGCCTCGGTGGGACTGATCGAATCGGCGGGTGGTTCCGGCACGGCTTTCATCATCTCGATTCGCAACCGCTATGTGCTGACCGCCAGCCATGTCGTCGAGGGGGAGAGCACCTTCACTTTCACGCTCAATTTGCAGAGCACAAAACTCGCCACCAGGGCACATTTGCTCTGGAACAACCCGCAGCACGACTTCGCCATTCTGCAAGTCGATAGCCTCCCCAACGGAGCGAAGTGCTTTGCCTTCGACCTCGACACGCCGCGCGACCCTGCCACCAGCATACAGATTGCCGGTTTCCCCATGGGCACTCAGGTGTCGGACAGCATGCTGCTCACCCAGGGCATCATCTCCAACACGGAGAATCAGTGCACCATTACCAACACACATGGAGTGAAACGAACTTTCGATATCATCCGCACCCAGGCGGGAGCCACCCACGGCTCATCGGGAGGCCCCGTCATGCTCTCCTCCAACTGGAGGGTGATCGGCATCCTGCATGGTGGTATGAACGAGGAAGGGTTCGCCATGAACATCGTCAGCGATATCCGACAGCTCTTCCACGACAACACACTCAACATCAAGACATGACTGTATCTACAAAAATCTGCAATCAGTGAAATTTGTTGTGGAAAAGGGTTGATGTATCACTTTTTATGCTTAACTTTGTCGTGATAACCAAAAACTCTGAAACTATGGAAGATATTCTGGACAGAAAGGTGCAGATAGGCACGGAAGGAGTGGCTTTGCGGGAAATGCTCGAAGTCAAACAGACGGTGTTGATCCCACTCGATGAGACATCCTTGGCTGCCAATGTGGTGGAGGGAGACCATCGCACATGGAAGGACTTTTTAGGCGACAACCTGAGCCCTGACTTCTTCCTGGGCGACATTCCCACCAAGAGAATAAGTCTGAAAGTGACGGCTATGAGCGACAATAGAGTGCTCGTCTATGCACCGCAGTGCATATCCATGATCCTGAAAGCTGGAGAAAAGCCCAACAACATGAGCAAAGCCGGAAAGAAGGCCAAACAGAAAGCGCTCAACACCCCTCCAGCTGAGCAACAAACAAAACCCAAATTCCAGTTCTTCCGCGGAAAGAAGATCAATCTCTTTGAGAAAGAGGAGTTGGAAGGGAAAAACGATTGGGAACTTATCCGCCAGAGGAACTATCTGATGAGCCAGCTCGATTTCAATGTCATAGCCACCGACACCAACATCTGGATTGCCGACGAAGAACGAAACGGAAAAAAACAGATGAAATACAAACAGATGCTCCTGTTTCTCGGTCAAACGCAACGTGAGAAAGCCATACGGCCCGACGATGAATACACTTTCAACGATTATCGCTTTGAGATGCACAATGCTGTCTATTCCGAAATCAACAGCTTCAGCAAGAAAATGGAGGATGACCGCCAACCCATGGCATGGAGTGCCAAATGCTTAATCTCTGAAATGACCAAGAGGGAAGAACGACAACTCAAAGCCAGACTCGAACTGGTCGTCGATGAAGCCGAAGATGACGTGAATAAGGAGTTTGCCGACAAATGGATCCGTACCTATAGTAAGAACATCATGGTGGAAGAACGCTTGAGCCTGTTGATCATCACCAACGACAGAGACCTGCAAATCAGGGTCAACAACGACTGCAACCGCGACTGGACCGACTACAACAAGAAGCCGGAACACAAGGATACCAGGATTGGCCATGACCTGCTCCCGGTCACAGAACGAGGCGACGTGATCATGAACATCACAGACCAAATCCAGATGATCGACAGCATCTTGCAAGAAAGAACCAACAGGAAAGACAATAGAAAGTACCCAGAAAAACGAACCAATTAAACACGAAGAGATATGTCAACGACAACATGCCCAGTCTGCAATCAGACCACTGTAGTGCCTTTCTGCCAGCACTGTGGATTCGAAATCCATTTCTTGCCCACAACCATAAGTGCGGAAGTCAGAGCTTACGAGGAAAAACGAATCAAGAAATACAAGGAGATGCTGGCGAAAAAGGACACTGAGCCTAAAGAGGATGCCAATCCATCTGTTCCTTTCCCCTCCGAACTCACTCAGACCGACAAATGTCCGGTCTGCGAGGCTGAGATGATTCCCGAGCAGACATTCTGTGAGCATTGCGGATGGGTCAGAACACTCTATCCCAAGGTGGCTCCACCTGCTATCGTGGAGATGGAGAAACAACGGGTGGAGATGATGCGTAAGGCATACCAGCAACGACAAAACGACCGTCAGCAACACGCCGACGACACCAAGAAGCTCAACGAGGAAATCGAACACCAAAAGCAATTGGTGGAAGCAGAACAGAAGAAGAACAAGCAACTCGTCGAAGACAACGAGAAGAAAGAAAAGCAGCTGAAGGACGACAACGACAAATTGTTCGACGACCTATATACCACCAAGGGCCAACTTGATGAAGCGCAGAAAGCACTCAGCGCTGCTCAGTCGGATCGTGATGCGGCGATAAAAGACCGCGACCAAGCCCAGCAGAAACTGCAAACCGAAAAGACTGAACACGACAAGACCAAGCAAGTCGTTCAAGACGAGAAGAGGCAATTGGATGAAGCCCGGCGACAGTTGCGTGAGGAGGAGAACGCTCATGCCAAGACAAAAAGAGAATTGGAAGCCTTGCGCAAGACTGCCCCTACACATACCCCCTCACCCACGCAGACCACTCCCCTCAACCGAGGTGAGAAGAAAGGCGACGTGGTCTTCAGCGCAAATGGCAACACCGTCAAGCTGCCACTCTATGAAGGCCCCAATGACTTCACTGCTCCAGAGGGAATAGATTGCGGAGTGGATGGAGTACTGTTCTGCGTTGAAATCAATGGGGTAGAAGTGCGCATTTTCGATGCTTGCGGTCAGACCCGTCGAGCCAATGGACATGAAATCGGTCCTAAGGGAAAATCTGTGTATCCAGCCGATGTTTTTGCAGTAGGCAAGGTAAAAATCACATTTGAATTGAGAGATGTCGATCTCGACGCCATTCTTGGCAACATCTAATATCTTTTTCGTCACAAAAACAATCTTAAACATACATCATATTATGGCAAACGAAACAGTTCACGGCTCAAATCGCCCATACCAATTACAATGGGGCTCATCCCAGCCCGGACACATTGTCTTTCTCGTCGATCTCTCTGGGTCGATGGAAGATAAAATCGATTATGTCATCGAAGCTTTGCAGAAGACTTGCCAGAGCATCGTGACGCGTTGCATATCGGGCACTCAAGTCAAAAACAGGGTCAGTGTATCCATTTATGGCTACAACTACCACATCGTGGAGTTGCTGAAAGCTGATGCATTAGGCCTTGCCAAGGCTGTTGCCGTAGCGAGGAAAGGCAATCAACCTATGTTCGACAAGGAAGGCACTGCCAAGCCCGAATACCAGACTTGCATGAAGATGGCTTTCGACAAGGCCAAGGAGGATGTGGAGCAATGGATTGCTCAGCAGAAAGCCCAGGGAAAGACGAGAATCCCTTCACCCATCGTCATCAATATCACTGATGGCCAACCCTACGAAGGAGATGATTTGACACCGGAGGAGACCTTCAATAAGACCCGTTTGGCTGCTCAGGCAGTCATGAATGTCAGCACCGACGATGGACCAGTGCGCATTTTCAACGTGCACCACGACCCCGGCATCACTGACCCCTCGCTCAGTTTTCCAGCATCACAACCCACTACCAGCGACCACATGGCGTTCCTCTATCAGATCAGTTCGCCCATGTATGAGGACTTGCTCGCCTCGGCGCATTCCTTCGGATTCACTGATGCCACCATCGGGTCGCACTGCATGATCTCCAACGAGAAGGATGTCTCGCGTGTGGCCAGTTTTATCGAATGGGGATCCTCTAAATAACAATACAGTATGACGGGTATTCAAGTGAAATCCTTCATCACACATAAGCGTGGTGAAACAGACGGGGACATTCAGGATAGCATAGCTTACGACGTCGATCGAGGCCGTTATGCCCTGAGTGACGGAGTGACCAACTCCTTCTTGCCTAAATGCCTGTCGGATTTGCTAACCCAATCATATCTTGAGGCGGAGAGCCAATCGGACTTTCCGCCACAGTCCCTTCCTCAACAGTTCCGGACAGAACGCGACAACTATCTGCAACAGCTTGATGCAGAACAGATGATGTTGCAGGAGATGGTGGAGGAAGAATTCAAGGTTGGAGCTGCCACCTTTGTCGGACTGACTGTTGATGGTGACGAGTTCTCATGGCAAGTCTTGGGCGACTCTTGCCTGTTTCTCCTGCCCGAGGACGGTCACTTGCGTTGCTTTTGCAGTATGCCGGTCAGAGTCAATCCTGACTGGAGCCTTGATGTTCAGTTCGGCAATCATCCCCGTCAGATTCATTCCGACGGAGCAGTGGTGGGGGAGTGGATCAAAGGCAAGAGGACCGTCACTTCGGGGTGGGTCATCTTGGCCAGCGATGCCATGTCCAACTGGATGGTCCAGCAGTGGAACGAAAGGCGGAACTTTATCCCCGAACTATGGGCGCTCCACGGACAGGATGACTTCGAGGCATTCGTGGAGCAGGAATACCAAGCTGGTAGGCTGAAAAGTGATGATGAGAGCGTCATACTCATCAGAATTGCGGAAATCAGTGATAATTCACAGACAGATGAAGAGTCAGTGCCCACCGAAAATTCAGAGTTTTCCCAACACTTCGGAAATTCTGATTCCTCCGAGGATTCAGAAGATTCAAAATCCTCCGACCACTATGATCATTCCGAACCCTCTGATGATATCGAATCCAACACCTTTGATGATGATTTCGATTATTCAGGCTTCGCGCAATAATAACAGCCAGACAACCAATTGCCTATGAACCTTGTCAATGAAATACCCGAAGCCTTTGAGGTGGTGTCCAATGTACTTGTTCCTGGACTGAAAGGCTATGCTTATGTGGCAAATAGCAACGAGTTCGCACTTTATCCTTTTGAGATGTATCCTGGTGGTTTTTGCCAATCTTTCCCTATGGCCCGCTCAGGCGTGAAAACGAAGAAATGCCTCCGTCTATGGGTCAACGATACTGCGCGTGAGAGTAATCTTGTACACATCAAGAGTGTCTCTGACTATTTCAATCGCCACAAGGTCAATTATGTGATCAGGTACGAGTATGTGGAGCAAGCACTTCGGCTACTCAGCGGTAAGGTTATCCCAGGTGTGGTCATGGACTGGATAGAAGGGGATACACTTATCAATGATGTGAAAAAAAACTACCGAAACGCCACACGGATGCGGGCACTGGCTAAGGCTTTCCGTGAGATGATCGACTATCTTAATCGCAATGGTATGGCACATGGCGACCTTTCGGGCGACAATATCATGGTCACTCCTCAAAGACAACTTGTGCTCATCGACTACGACTCCTTCTACGTCAAGGGACAGCCTGCCAACATACAGCAACCCACAGCAGGAATAAAGGCTTTCCAACACCCTCAACGAGGGGCCAACCGATACCTCAACACCTACATGGATTTCTTCTCACAGCAGGTCATTTACCTCTCACTCCTTGCCATCGCTGAGAAACCAGCCCTTTTCGATGTGGATACAGACAAAGGACTGCTCTTTCAGGATGCTGACCTGCGCAATGAGGCGGCACTGATTCAATCGACTGCCTACAAGGGCATTTCCACCATTACCAATACTGAGGTGAAGGCCCGTCTGGCTGATCTTCGCAAGGACATCGCAGTGCCGTTCGACAAGGTCCGTTCGCTCACCGCCATCTACGAGTGGGAGGCAGAACTGGAGCGCAGACGCAAGGAGGGACGCTCTAAGCCTATGACCGATATCCAAGTTCCGCCCCGAAAAGATAAGGAACCGGTACGCGAGGTGAAAACCTTGGCTCCCTTCTGTGGCATCTGTGGCTACCAGTTCCCTACTTCAATAGACCATGCCTACTACTGTCCCATGTGCGGAACTCAGCGCAGGACACTGGAGCAAAACCAATTACCTCCTTGGAGGACTGACAACTCGCCTTACCAAGGAGGAACCAAAAAAAGATAACCGATGGTGAAGATTTGCAAATCATGTCAATACCGCAATATCGATGCGTATCACTATTGCGTCAAGTGCGGAAAACCGCTGGAGGCGGGCGTGGCCTTTCTCCCGCGGAAGTATGTGGTGATTTCGGAAGATGAGTACAAGAAACTCAAAGGGCAACAGGCTCAGCTCGGAACATTGCAGCAGAACTTCAAAAACCTCCAAAACAACTACCGCAACCTCAAGAACCAGAACAGCAGTTCTTGGGGGAGCAGGTCGCGTGATTGGTGGAGCGATTTCTGGACAGAACACGGAGAAACCGTCTGGTTCATCCTCGGGGCTTTGATCTTCATAGCCATCTGCTACGGGATAGGTTATTCTTGCACGCGCTGTTCCAACGACAACGACGACTACTTCGTGAAAATCGTACAAGACGAGAACACGGGCAAGTACGGTCTTTACAACGAGCAGACGCAAATACAAGTCCTGCTATGCGACTACGACACCATCATCCACAACTACTCATCTTATTATAACTTCTTCTATACCCGTCAGAATGGACTCTGGGGTGTAACCGACAGCCTCGGACAGGTTACCGTGGAGTGTTCGCTCGACTCCGTGCGCTCATCCAGCAAACGCACCGACGGAGTGCTCGTCTCCTACGCCAACGACAAAAGGGGAGTGCTTTCCAACTACGGACAGGTCATCCTGCCTTGCGAGTACGCCACTGTCTTGTGGGATTATCATCCTGGCACCTATGCCTACAATGACAATCCCGCCGATTATGTGGGCAACATCATCCCTGCAAAGAAGACAGCCAACAGTCAATGGGAACTCTTCAACCGACAGGGAGAACGCTTGACTGCCAACCAGTACTCTATCGTTCGACAGACCTGCCATCCCGACCTCATCAAGGTAAGCAAGAAAACCAATCCCTACAAGTACGGCCTTGTCGATATCACGGGAAAAGAGGTCTTGCCTTGTTTGTACGGCTACATTTACAATTTTTCCGACGACCGCTCATGGATCCAGATAGGACGGACGAGACGAGGCATCACCGACGACCTTGCCGACGACAAATGGATGTGTATCAATCCTCAGGGCAAGGTGCAGTTCTCCTTCCCCGGCAACTATAAAGTCAGTGATTTCAACCATGGATTGGCGGCGGTGATCGACAAGGATGACTTTAATATGGAGCGGACGGCCAAGGTTGGATTCTGCGATATCAGCGGCAAGATGGTCATCCCCATGATTTATGGTCTTCATTGGAATGAGAACAACAGTTATACGATGCCGGCATTCACCGATGAGTCCGAGCCTCGAGCGTTGGTTTCCTACAACGACAAGAACGGTTATCTCACCACCGACGGGAAGTTCCACGAGGAATAGAAAAAACACTTGTCCCCCCCAAAAAAAAGCGGCTCCGAAAAATCGGAGCCGTTTTTTTAGAGTGCATTTTCTATGTAGTGCTTGCTGATGTTATCTCATCACCTTGCTTGTCTTGTTGCCTTTGCGGATGATGTAGATGCCATGCTGTGGAACGCTTTGCAGTCGTATGCCTTGCAGTGAGTAAATCTCGGCAGGTGTATTGTCAGCATCCAGGGCTTCTTTTGTGTCGATGCCAGTGCTGATGTTGTAGTCGTAAAGAACCACTTGGTTGGCGCGGAACTCTTGCTCACCTGCGCCTGCGGCGAGGTTGGCTTGGAATCCCAGACAAACATCCTGGGCTTCTTCCAAAGTGAAGAAGATGCCGTTGAAGACAGTGGTCTCACCTCCTGTGGAGATGTCGAGCCATGCCAGTGATTCCTGTTCGATGGCATCAGTGGCCAGAGGCTCGGAAGAGGCGAAAAGATAAGCCTTCGAAAGATTGTAGCGGGTCTGGAAGGTGTTGCCGAAGTAGTAGCGGCCTGCTTCGAGATGCACCTTCTGATAGATACGAGCATTGCTCAGGTCGCCTTCCTCATTGTTGCCGCGGTCGCCCCAGATACCCAGCATCAAGCAGTCGTAGCCGGGATATTTGTCCAAACCCTGTTTTGTCCCGTCGCCTCCATTGGGAATGCTGAAGTTCTCCACTGTCCAGAATTCGGGCTTGGCGAAACGAGTGCTCACGCTCTTGTCCTCGCGGCTGAAGCCGGATGCCTCGTGGAGTTTGTCCTCCGTGATGTCAACGGCATTGAGTTTCTCTGGTTCACCACCGGGATTGCGACCATTCGACAGGAAGTCGTTGAGCGCCTCGCTGAGGGTGTTGTAAGCCTCGCTCACAGTCTCGTAACTATCGCTTTCCTTCACAGACTTGGCTGAGGCGAGTACTTGCTGGAGTTGGTCGTAGGCGGCCTGAGAATAGTGACCGGTATTTTCGTTCACTTTCACGCTGCCCATCTGTTCTTCCACGGTGCCAATCAAAGCCGACAGTTTGGAGTATGTGATCTCACCATAGTAGAGCAGTTTCACGGCCTTCACGCGTACGTTGTTGGTCACTGACTGACTGAAGTCGGCCTGGAATCCCATGTACACGGTGGTAGGTTCATCGAGAGTGAAGAAGATGCCACGGAAATTGCCATCGCGCGGGGCGAGGCTCACTTGCTCGTAAGCGATGGACTGAGTGGACATCTCTTTGGAGTCGAGGATTCGGTCGGAAACGAAGATCCAACTCTCATCGTTGGGCTCGAAAGGTGAGTAGGCGGCGCCTAAGTAGTAGCGGCCGGCAGGCAACTCTGCTTTCTGGTAAAGACGTGCATTGGAGATGTCGTAGCCGTGCTCGGGGAAAGCGTTGCTGTTCCACCACACCTCCAGGTGCAGGCAGTCGTAGCCTGGGTTGTTGTCGATACCTGCCTGATGGTCGAAACCGAAGTTCTCCACTGTCCAGTAGAGGGTCTCGCCGAAACGCCCTCCATCGCTGGTCTCGGGCGTGCGGGCGAAGTTCTCCGATTCTTGGAAGGTCTGGATGGTGATGTCCTCATAGCCAGTGCCAATCGGTGAACCACCAATGTTCTTGCCGTTCTTCAGGAAATCCTCCAGGGCTTGCGACAGTTTGTCGTAGGCGGCCTCTATCTCCTCGCTTGTAGGTGCATCGAGTTGGCCTTCAGCTTCCTCCGCTACCTTTCTCAGTTCATCGGCGGCTTCTTTGCGGTAGTAGCCGGTATTGTTGTTGATCTTCACCTCCTCAAGGGTGTTCCAAGTGCGTTCGATGAGATTGAAGAGGGCATCGTTGCTCACCATGCCGTAGCTCAACAGCTTCACTTCCTTCACGCGGATTTCCTGCTCAGTGGCACCTTCGGCAAGGTTGGCTTGCCAACCCAGCACCACGTCTTGCTCCTGGTCGATGAAGAATCGGATGCCAAACCACTTGCCTGTGGTCGCGGCGTTGGTATGGGCGAAGGCGATGCTGTTTCCTTCCACAGCCTGAGTGGTGAGCGTGTTGTTGGCGGCAAAGATATAACTTGATTCAGGGATGTTGTAGTGGGTCTCGAACAGCACCCCGAAGTAGTAGGTGCCGGGTTCGAGGTGAACGGTGCGGTAGATTCGGGTGTTGGTGATATCGCTCTCAATAGGCTGTACCTCCTCGCTCAGCCAGCGTCCAAGCATGATGGTGTTGTAGCCAGGATAGGAGTCGATGCCGTTCTTCGTGTCGCCGTTGGTCATGGCGATGCCATAGTTCTCCACCGTCCAGTTTTGAGGGGTGCCAAAACGCTTGCCCATCTCTGAGGCGGAGAAGTTGCTGGCTTCCACCAGTCCCGTAGTGGTGAGGTCTGCCTCGTAGCCTTCCATGGGCTCTCCTGGTTGGTTGCGGCCATCAGTCATGAGTTTCTGGTAGGCGTCGTTCACTGTAGCGATGACGATTTTCTGGTTCGCCTCGCTTTCGCCCACATGCTCCCGGGCATCGCTCAGCGCCTTGGCAAATTCTTCCAGACCTTTCTTGCTCAGTTTGCCAGTGTTGTTGCTGGCTTGTGGGGTCAGTTTGGTCAACAAGGCTTCATATCCTTCGATGACCTCCTCCAGAGTGGCGGACTGGTCGGTACCGGCAACGAAAGTGATCTCAAACACTGGTGCGATATCGTTTGGATGCACATCGGGGAGGGTCACGGTCAGTCCTTCTATGCTTTCTGTGTATTCCACATCGCCATAGCCAAGCAGACGGAGGCTCTTCACCTCTCCGTTGTAGTATTCGCTGCTCTTGCCGAGACTGCTGAATGTGAATGACTTGCCCGATGGCCAGCGCATGATGGTGGCGTAAAGGGTGTCGTTGCGCTGCACATAGCGGACGTCTTTTGATGAGTAGTTGTTGCCCTCGTTGAAACCCTGTGCGCTCAGTGGGTTGGCTGCGTCGGCCAGAGGTCCTTCGCCGAAGGTCTTCCACGGGCGGGTGCCGTAGATGCTTGCGGAGTTGATGTCCATCCAAGCCTTGATGTCGGCCAGGATCTTCTGCTCTTTGTCATCAATCGTACCGTCGCTCCTCACGGGGATGGAGAGCAGCAGGTTGCCGTTTTTCGATACGATATCCACCAGCATGCAGACCACCTGTTGGGCACTCTTGTATCCACCGCGGTTATAGACGTTGACATCGTAGTGCCAGGAGCCTATGCAGGTGCAGGTCTGCCAGTATTCTTCCTGGATTCGGTCGGGCACGCCGCGCTCCACGTCCCACATCATGTATTTCTTCTGGTCGTTGTTGAGTACCTTTCCTGTGGCAATCACCTGTGGGGTGCCTCCGTGCTTGGCGGCGCTGTTGTTGTAATAGTGGGCGAGGATGTTCTGCCCGATCGCATCGTCGCAGCCGTAGAAAGGCATGGCGGTGTCGTCGAAGTAGATCATGTCGGGGGCATAGTCGTTGATGAGTTCCAGCACTCGGTTCTGGTACTTCTTCTTGTAGGCCTCGGAGGGCAGGCTGGCGCCGTTGCCCCAGTCCCACTGGCTGTGGATGGTGCCGGAGTCCATCCAGCCGCGGCTGTGCTCATGGTTCTGTGCATAGAGTTCCTGTGGGTCGAGTCCTTCCCACCATTTGCCTGCTCCGTCGGCCTTCGTCAGGTTGCCGTCGTATGCCTGCGATGGCTCAAGCCAGGTCCAGGCATGAGAGGCGTGGATGCTCACTCCAAGTGGAAGGCCGGCTTTCTTGCAGGCATCGCTCCATCCTTTGATGATGTCTTTCTTTGGTCCCACGTTCACTGAGTTCCATTCCTGGTAGGGAGAGTTCCAGAGGTCGAAGTTGTCGTGGTGGTTGCCCAAGGCCATGAAGTAGCGGGCACCCACACTCTTGTAGAGGTTGACCAGTGCCTCTGGATCCCAGTTCTGTGCTTTCCAGTCGTTGCAGAGGTCTTTCAAACCAAATTCTGCCGGGTCGCCGAAATGATCCCAGTGCCATTTGTTCTGACCGCTGCCGTCGTAGTACATGAAACGACCGTACCAGTCACCGTCCTCGGCATGGCACTGTGGTCCCCAGTGGGCCCAGATACCGAACTTGGCGTCCTTGAACCATTCAGGACACTCCCATGCGCCGAGCGACTGCCAGTCAGGGCTGTAAGGACCTGTCTGCACGGCTACATCGTTTTGCTGGGCGGTGGCGTTCAGGCCAACTGCCAGCATCAATCCTAATAGTGTTGATTTTCTCATGTTGATAAAATGTATAATTAGTTAATATAGTTGGTCGTAGCAGAAAATTGTGGGGTAGAGTGCCCATTATGCATCAGAGTTAGCAGAGGCCACTTCTGTTGTCTGAGCTTGTGATAGCAAGTGTCTTTTTTGTTTCGTATGCAAAGTAACAACATAGTAAAGGTTGTAAGGTCTGATTTTTTTGCAATAATATAGGACAAAATTGCAAAATCATTTCCGTCTTTATTCAATAATGTATATCTTTGCGCAGTCAACCTTTAATCCTGGCGATTTATGCAAATACCTGTAGAAGCCCTCAACCTGCTCATGCTCAATGTAGGCTATGCCAAGCACAATGGCGACTGGAACTGGAAGAATGTTTATTCACCTTTCACCCGTATCTTTTGTGTCACGGAAGGACGGGCATGGCTCCACTTGTCGGAGTCAACCATAGAGTTGAAGTCTGGCCACCTATATATCATTCCTGCCTACACCATGCACAATTATGAGTGCAATGAATGGTTTGAACACTACTACCTGCATGTCTATGAGGCGTTTAAGTCGGAAACCAACATGTTCGAGTTCTACGACTTTCCCACAGAAGTGGAAGCCACGGAGGTGGATAGGCTACTGTGCCAGATGATGTGCCAGCTTCACCCCGAAGCGCAGTTGCCTGACAGCGACCCAACGGCCTACGACAACCAGACTTCATTCTCTGGATACGTGCGTCGCTACAACGACATGCCGCTCTACGACAAGATGCGTCTGCGAGGAGCCACTCTCACCCTCTTCTCGCGGTTTCTTGAACACGCCACACCCAAACTCTGGACCACCAATGAGCGGATGCAGAAAGTGTTGCAGTATATCAGCGCTCATCTATACAACGATATTGACATCGACTCACTGGCTCAGGTGGCATGTGTCACCAAACCGTATCTCATCCGACTCTTCAAGCAGGATTTCGGCATCTCGCCACTTAAATACATCAATAAGAAGAAGGTGGAAAGGGCACAGCTCTTGCTCATCACCGAAGACATGCCGGTGAAAGACATCGCCTACACACTCGGCTTCAACGACTATTCATATTTCATCCGAATGTTCAAGAAGACCACAGGAAAGACGCCCCAGGTCTATCGCGACACCATGCGATAGTCAATTCTGTCCTATTCTCTTTTCTTATTATCCAACTTTGCGGCATTTCTTATTCGTAATTTTGCACAACTAAACAGTAATTTTGAACAATATGCGATACACAGAACTTGGACATACAGGCATGCGGCTTTCCTCCCTCGCTTTCGGAGCCTCATCACTTGGAAGCGTCTTTCATGAGACCAAGGAGAAGGAGAGCATTGAGGCTGTGGAGGCGGCCATTGAAGGAGGCATCAACTTCATCGACGTGAGTCCCTATTACGGGCACTACAAGGCTGAGACCGTGCTGGGCAAAGCACTCAGGTTGATTCCCCGCGATAAGTATTATCTCAGCACCAAGGTGGGACGCTATGGCAAGGATGGGGTCAACACATGGGACTATTCGGCTCGGCGCGCCACAGAGAGTGTCTATGAGAGTATGGACCGACTGGGCATCGACTACATCGATCTCATCAATGTCCACGACATCGAGTTCCAGGCTGCTATGCCGGGTGGGCTGCAGAAAGTGGTGGACGAGACGCTGCCCGCATTGGTCGAACTGAGAGAAAAAGGTGTGGTAGGACATGTGGGCATCACCGACCTGCAACTTGAGAACCTCAAGTGGGTGGTGGAGCATGCACCCAAAGGCACGGTGGAGAGTGTGCTCAATTTCTGTCATTATTGCATCAACGACGACGCACTGACCGACTACCTCGACTTCTTCGAGCAGAATGGGGTAGGGGTCATCAACGCCTCACCCCTGAGCATGGGACTGCTCTCCAAACGCGGTGTGCCTGCATGGCATCCAGCACCCCGACCACTGGTCGAGGCTTGTGCGAAAGCAGCGGAATACTGCGAGAGTAAGGGATATCCCATCGAGAAACTGGCCGTGCAGTTCGCCGTGAGCAATCCACGCATCGCCGCCACTCTTTTCTCGTCGGCCAATCCCGTGAATGTGAAACGCAATATATCATGGGCAAATGAGGAGCCTGATTGGCAACTTGTTCATGAAGTGAAAGATATTATCGGCAAACAACAACGTGTGACATGGGCAAACTCATAATCGATGCGCACTCGCATCTCTGGCTCAAGCAGGACACCATCGTCGATGGGCAGGTCATCCGTTCCATGCCCAATGGAAGGAGCCTCTTCTTTGGTGAAGAACGGCAGATGGTGCCTCCTTTCATGATCGACAGCGTCAACTCCGCTGAGGTTTTCCTTTCCAACATGAACTACGCACAGGTGGGAGCCGCTGTTGTGGTGCAGGAAATCATCGATGGCAATCAGAACGACTATCTCAAGCAGGTGCAGACCAACTATCCCGACCGTTTCTTCTGCATGGGCATGGCGTTCACGCTGGATGAGGCTGTCAGGCTCCATCAAGAAGGATTCAGGGGCATAGCCATACCAGGTCATCGACTCGCCTCCATTGCCGCGGCCCATCCCGAGGCTTTTGCCGATGCCAAGAGTCCATTGCTCTCCATGATTCCTCTGTTTCGTTTCATGGAGGAGCAAGGCATGGTGCTTTCCATGTGTCTTGACGACGATGAGAAGCAGATTGCCCAGATGAAGGAGGTCGTTCAAGACTGTCCGCGACTGAAAGTAGCCATTGGTCATTTCGGCATGCCCACAACTGACTCTTTCCGTTCGCAAGTGGCTCTGGCACTGGAGGGCAAAAACGTCATGATTGAGTCGGGAGGCATCACCTGGCTCTACAACAGCGAGTTCTATCCTTTCCCTACAGCGGTGAAAAAGATTCGTGAGGCAGCCGACATGGTCGGTATGGACCGGCTGATGTGGGGCAGCGACTATCCGCGCACCATCACTGCCATCACCTACCGCATGTCGTACGATTTCGTGGAGAAAACTGCCGAACTGAGTGAGGCTGAGAAAGAGGCGTTCCTCGGGCAGAATGCCATGCGTTTCTATGGTTTCAGCAACCTCCCCGATCTCCCCTACATCAAAAACATGTCGGAATAAGGGAATACCCATTTCCATCAGTGAAGAAAGGGCCCCGAAATCCCATATATCTCGTTTTAACGATTAAACGATTAAACGATTAAACGAAAAAATAAATCAATCATCCTAAAAAAACATTTATGACTTGCTATCCTAAAATCGGTATTCGCCCCACCATCGACGGACGTCAGGGTGGAGTGCGTGAGAGCCTGGAAGAGAAAACCATGGCTCTGGCTAAAGCAGTGGCTCAACTCATCAGCAGCAACTTGAAAAACGGCGACGGCTCACCCGTGGAATGTGTCATTGCCGACACGACCATCGGACGTGTGGCTGAAAGCGCGGCTTGTGCAGAGAAATTCGAGCGTGAGGGAGTGGGGAGCACCATCACCGTCACCTCCTGCTGGTGCTATGGCTCTGAGACTATGGATATGAACCCGCACTATCCCAAAGCCGTGTGGGGATTCAATGGAACAGAACGCCCAGGAGCGGTCTATCTCGCTGCCGTACTGGCTGCTCATGCACAGAAGGGACTGCCTGCATTCGGCATCTATGGACACGATGTGCAGGACCTGGACGATAACACCATTCCCGCTGATGTGGCGGAAAAAATACTGCGTTTCGCACGCGCGGCCCAAGCAGTGGCTACCATGCGCGGAAAGTCCTACCTCTCGCTGGGCAACACCTGCATGGGTATAGCCGGCAGCATCGTCAATGCCGACTTCCTCCAGCACTATCTCGGCATGCGCACCGAGTATGTAGAACTGGTGGAGATTCTCCGTCGTGTGGATTTCGGCATCTACGATCACGAGGAGTTCCAGAAGGCCATGGAGTGGGTCAATCAATACTGCAAGCCACAGGAAGGACACGACTATAATGAGGACCGCGCCCTCTTCCCTGGCACACCCATGACCACCTTCAATGGCAAGGGCAAAGGCAAGAACCGTGAGGAGAAAGATGCCGACTGGGAGTTCACCGTCAAGAACATGATGATCATCCGCGACCTCATGGAGGGCAATCCCAAACTGCTGGAGATGGGCTACAAGGAGGAGGCGCTCGGACACAACGCCATTGCGGCTGGTGTGCAGGGACAACGCCAATGGACTGACTACAAGCCCAACTTCGACTTCCCTGAATCGCTCATGTGCACATCTTTCGACTGGAACGGCATACGTGAGGCCAAGATACTCGCCACAGAAAATGACTTCTGCAATGGCATGGCCATGCTCTTCGGACATCTGCTCACCAACCGAGGAGTGATGTTCTCCGACGTGCGTACCTACTGGAGTCCGCAGGCAGTGAAACGTGTCACTGGCAAGGCGCCTGAAGGACTGGCCAAGAACGGTTTCATCCATCTCATCAACTCTGGAGCCACCACACTCGATGCCACGGGAGCCATGACGGACGACGAGGGCAAGGCCACCATGAAGGAACCTTGGAACATGACACAACAGGATGTGGAGGCTTGCCTCAAAGCCACCAACTGGATGCCAGCCGACCGTGACTACTTCCGAGGTGGAGGCTACTCCGCGCATTTTGTGTCGAAGGCAGGTATGCCGATGACCATGCTCCGACTCAACATGGTGCATGGACTGGGACCTGTGCTCCAAATCGCAGAGGGATGGACAGCCGAACTACCTAAGGAGCAGCACGACATCCTCGACAAGCGCACCGACCCCACATGGCCCACCACATGGTTCGTGCCACGTCTCGACCCCAAGAAAGATGCGTTCAAGGATGTCTATTCCGTGATGAACAACTGGGGCGCCAACCATGGGGCTATTGCTTACGGACACATCGGAGCCGACCTCATCACCCTGGCTTCCATGCTACGCATACCAGTCTGCATGCACAACCTCAACGACGACGACATCTTCCGGCCATCGGCATGGAATGCTTTCGGCATGGACAAGGAGGGAGCAGACTATAGAGCCTGTGCCAACTTCGGACCTATCTACAAATAACTCACCAATCGCTTTCGCCAAACTGGCGTTTCGTGTTGGAAAAAAGCAAATCCTATCATTCGCGACAAAAACAAATCAATCATGAGTAAGACCAGTCATGTGGTGGAGAAAAGATATCTCGTCACCTTCATCCTCATCACCTCACTTTTTGCCTTGTGGGGGTTCGCCAACGACATCACCAACCCCATGGTGGCGGCTTTCCAGACACTCATGGAACTGACAGCCGCCAAGGCGTCTATGGTGCAGTTCGCTTTCTATGGAGGCTATGCCACCATGGCTGTGCCGGCGGCGCTCTTCATACGCCGCTACAGCTACAAGTGGGGCATACTCTTAGGACTGGGACTCTATGCCATCGGAGCCTTCCTGTTCATACCGGCGGCCAACCTGCAGAGTTTCACTTTCTTCTGCTTTTCTCTCTACATCCTCACCTTCGGACTGGCTTTCCTCGAAACCACTGCCAATCCGTTCATCCTGTCATTAGGTTCAAAAGACACATCCACCCGACGTCTCAACCTTGCTCAGGCGTTCAACCCCATGGGGTCGCTTTGTGGCATGGCGGTAGCGTCGTTCATCGTCTTGCCCAACCTGATCTCCGACAAGCGCGATGCGGCGGGACAGATCATCTTCTCCACACTCTCTGAGGCCGAGAAAGCGAATATCCGAGTTCATGACCTCGCTGCCATCCGAAATCCCTATGTGGCTATCGGACTGGTGGTGCTCGCCATGTTCATCATCATTGCCCTGACCAAGATGCCCGAGACGCATAAGGAAGCGACAGGAGGAGAGAAATCCACCATCGGTCAGACCTTGCGTTTCCTCTGGCACAACCGCATCTACCGCAACGGAGTGTGGGCACAGGTCTTCTATGTGGCAGCGCAGATCATGGTTTGGACCTTCATCATCCAGTATGCCGACAACCTGGGCATCAACAAAGCCACAGCTCAGAAGTACAATATAGTGGCCATGTGTATGTTCCTCTGCAGCCGTTTCATCAGCACTTTCCTGATGAAGTATGTCAACTCCCGACTGCTCCTGTCTATCTTCGGCGTTGGAGCGGCTTGTTGCACACTTGGCACCATCTTCATCGTCGGTATGCCAGGACTCTATTGTCTGGTGGCCATCAGTTTCTTCATGTCGTTGATGTTCCCCACCATCTATGGCATCGCTCTGGAGAATGTGCCGCATGTGCATGCCACACTCGGAGCCGCGTTCCTCGTCATGGCTATTGTGGGTGGAGCCCTCATGCCACCACTGCAGGGTATGATCATCGACCAAGGCACTGTGGCTGGTTTGCCGGCTGTCAACGCCTCTTTTGTCCTCCCGCTCGTTTGCTTTGTCCTGATCTCCATCTACGGCTGGTATGCCTACAAGGCAAGGTAGGGAGTTAGACTATTAGACTTTAGACTTTAGTAGTTAAGAGTTAAGAATTAAGAGTTAAGAAAGATTCAATGGTCAAAAATGCGATTAAGCGAGAGCAGAGCCAAGTCAAGCTTGCTTGAGCTATGCCGAGCGTGAGCATTTTAGGCGAAGCCAATGTTCAAAGAAAACAATGGTCAATGGTCAATGTTCAATGGTCAATGAAAACAATGGTCAATGTTCAATGTTCAATGTTCAATGGTCAATGAAAACAATGGTTAAAGTTCAATATAATCAATAATGAAAGCAATTCAGATTTCTCATTCGCAAGAATTAAGCATCATCGATATCGATGAGCCACAACAGCCCGCTCCCGACGAGGTGCTGTTGCGACTTCAGTACGTCGGGTTCTGTGGCAGCGACATCAACACTTTCATGGGGCGCAACGCCATGGCACTCAATCCTGTCATTCCAGGACATGAGGTGGGAGCTGTCATTGAGGCGGTGGGCAGTCAAGTGCCCGAAGGACTCAAGCCTGGCATGGTCGTCACCTGCAATCCCTATACCAACTGTGGCAAGTGCGCTTCTTGTCGCAACGGGCGTGTCAACGCCTGCCAACACAACGAGACCCTCGGCGTGCAACGCAACGGAGCCATGCGCGAGCGCATCCTCCTGCCATGGGAAAAGGTGATTCCGGCAGGTCTGCTCACACCACGTACCTGCGCGCTGGTGGAGCCCATGTCTGTAGGCTTCCATGCCGTGAGCCGTGCACAGGTCACTGATATCGACGTGGTCTTGGTCATCGGTTGTGGCATGGTCGGCATGGGGGCGATTGTGAGGTCTGCCCTCAGAGGTGCCACGGTGGTGGCTGCCGATATCGACGACGACAAACTGGCTCTGGCGCGTCAGATGGGTGCGTCCTACACCATCAACACCCTTTCTGAGGATGTCCACCAGCGACTTCTGGAGATGACCAGCGGCTTTGGTCCCGATGTGGTCATCGAGGCGGTAGGCAGTGTGCCGACCTATCAGATGGCGGTAAATGAAGTCAGTTTCACTGGTCGGGTGGTCTGCATCGGCTACGCCAAGTCGGAGGTGTCGTTCCAGACGAAGTTTTTTGTGCAGAAAGAACTGGATATACGAGGTTCGCGAAATGCCATGCCCCAGGACTTCCGTGCTGTCATCCATTACTTGGAGCGAGGCACATGCCCTGTAGATCAGCTCATTACCAAGGTGGTCAAACCCGAGCAAGCGCTCCAGACCATGCAGTGGTGGAGCCAGAACCCAGGAAAGGTCTTCCGCATACTCGTCGATTTCAATTAAATCACTAGATTCTCTAGATTTTCTAGATTCTCTAGATCTTCTAGATTTTCTAGATAATCTAGAGCATCCAGCAACCCCTAAATAATCGAATCAATGACAGACGGATATCCTCAAAACAACTACAACTGCCCCACCAAACGCTACGTGCAGATTCTTGAACTCCGCGACGATCCCGATATGATCGCCCGTTACCGTCAGCTTCATTCCGAGGCCTCTGCCTGGAAGGAGGTTATGCAGGGCATTAGGCAAGTGGGCATCCTCGAGATGGAATTGTATATACTTGGCACTCGGGTCGTCATGATTGTCGATGCTCCAGTCGATTTCAACTGGCAAGAGGCCATGGACCGACTTGCCACCCTGCCCCGACAGGCCGAATGGGAGGCCACGGTCGCCAAGATGCAAGGTTGCGACGAGCATGCGCGGAGCGACGAGAAATGGCAGATGATGGAACGCATGTTCCACCTCTACTCGTAGGGACGCGACGTGTCGCGTCCGCCCAGTCTCTAATAGCCACTATGGCCTCTGACATATCTATAGTTTCTATCAAATCAAAGAATCAATGAAAAAAACACTTCTTTCCGCTATGGTGCTGGCTCTTGTATGCTCGGCATCAGCTCAAGACTATCAAATACCCGTCCTTGAAACCGATGAGCCCATGCAGACAGGACCTTTCTCGCCGACATGGGAATCCTTGCGCACCTATCAGGTGCCTGAATGGTTCCGCGATGCCAAATTCGGTATTTGGGCGCATTGGGGTCCACAGTGTGTGGAGGGCTCTGGCGACTGGATGGCTCGCGAGATGTATATGGAGGGCAACTTCAAGTACAACTACCACCGCCAGCACTACGGGCATCCTTCAGAGGTGGGCTTCAAGGACATCCTGCCACTTTTCAAAGCCGAGAACTGGAATCCCGAGGAACTGGTGCGCTTCTATAAGGAGGAGTGCGGTGCGCAGTATTTCTTCGCCCTGGGCAACCACCACGACAACTTCGACCTTTGGGACAGCAAATACCAGGAATGGAACGCCAAGGCCATCGGTCCCCACAAGGACCTGCTCGACGGATGGGCAAAAGCAGCCAAGAAGATGGGCTTGCCGTTCGGCATTTCGTTCCATGCCGACCATGCCTGGACTTGGTATGAACCCTCCCGTCGTTTCGACCTCAAAGGTGATAAGAGGGGCGTGAAATACGATGGATGGCTCACCAAGGAGGACGGTTACAAACCCAATCCTGATGGAACGGATAAATGGTGGAAAGGGCTCGACCCACAGAAACTCTACCAGCAGGACCACGACTTCAGCGACAATACCTGGGACAACAGATCTATACATAACCAATGGGGATGGGAGAACGGAGCCGCTACCCCTTCTCAGGAGTTTGTCACCAATTTCTACAACCGAACCGTCGATGCCATCAACCGCTACAACCCTGACCTCATCTATTTCGATGTCACCGTACTGCCGTTCTATCCCATCAGCGACGCGGGAATGAAAATCACAACACACATGTACAACCACAGCGCTGCCAATCATAAGGGAAAGAATGAGGCGGTGGTCTTCGGAAAGATCCTCAACGACCAACAGAAGGAAGCGCTCGTCTGGGATGTGGAACGAGGTGCCCCCAACAAGATTGTCGAACGTCCATGGCAGTGTTGCAACTGCATCGGCGACTGGCATTATAATAAAGGAGTATATGAGCGAAATGGCTATAAGAGTGCCGCTACAGTGGCCAAACTGCTGGTAGATATCGTCAGCAAGAACGGCAACATGCTTCTTTCTGTGCCTCTTCGTGCCGATGGTACACCCGATGAGAAGGAACTGGCCATCATGAAGGAGTTTGGTGCATGGATGAAAATCAACAGCGAGGGCATTGTCAAGACGCGGCCGTGGAAGATTTTCGGTGAAGGCCCTATTGCCGAGTCCGACATCGCCATCAATGCCCAGGGATTCAACGATGGACAATACACCAAGGCGGATGCCAGCGAGATACGGTTCACGCAAAACGGCAAGAACCTCTACGTCGCTGCACTTGGATGGCCCAAAGACCATATCGTTCGTGTCAAGGCTTTGCGTGAAGGGTCTGATCTTTGTCCCGAAAAAATCAAGTCTATCGAACTCCTTGGTTATGGCAAGGTGAAATACCAGCGCAATGCCGATCTTTTGGTCGTCACCCTCCCAGACCAACCTCTCAACAACATCATGCCCATCCTCAAAGTCAAGTTCTAAACAACTCCCAAACTCCCCTCCCCTCTAAGGGGAGGGGCAGGGGTGGGGTGTTGTCCTTCCTCAAAAAACTCCCCTCCCTTTTAAGGGGAGGGGTAGGGGTGGGGTATTGTCCCTCCTCAAAAAACTCCCCTCTAAGGGAATGGGGTAGGGGTGGGGTTTTGTCCCTCCTCAAAAAACTCCCCTCTAAGGGAATGGAATAGGGGTGGGGTATTTTATCCCTCCTCAAAAAACTCCCCTCTAAGGGAATGGAATAGGGGTGGGATTCTGCATCCTGTTAAT
>CAMOWU010000029.1 GCA_946628545.1 uncultured Bacteroides sp.
CGCCCTGGGGGGTGATGTGGTTTGTAGTTGCGCCCTGTAAGGGCAACATCGATAGTTTCATTGATGCTGCCCTTACAGGGCGCGGGTTGTTTTGCGGTACATACCCCAGGGCGTTGCCCTGGGCTAAGAGATGATGCCCTTTCAGGGCGATTCGTCCAAAGTCTAAAGTCTAAAGTCTAAAGCCTAAAGTCTAAGGTCTAAAGTCTAATGTCTATACCCTTGCTTGTAGGCATTGAGGAGCATGTGAAGGACGATTCTGTTGAACTTGGCTGAGACGTAATCGTTGAGGTAATAGGTAACCTCTCGTGAAGACACCTGTCCACTGAACTGAAGTTGCAACTCTCGTTCGATGGGAGGCAACTGTTTTTTGCAGTTCTTCATCGCCATCGTCCAGTTGCGCATGACGGAGGCAGATTCGGAATACAGGGAGTCGCGGAAAGTATCCACCGTGGATTGGAAGACGGGTTCGCAAGCGGCGATAATGGCGGCATCCAACTCAGGGTACTCGCCTTTAGAGGGGGAAGGAATGGGTTTCTTGATCTCTTGCTCCAAGTAACTGATATTGCCGACTATTTGCTGTTCGAGAGGAGAGGGTTGAGGACTTTCCTTAGGTTGTTGGGGAGATTGGGAGATTGGAGCAGGATGGCTTTCTTGGGCATTGATGGGTCCTGGCGAAGATGTCGTATCTGGATTGGCGGGAGTTGGGGAGGATGCGAGGGAGTCGGCAGTTGCAGGCTGGATAGCAGGAGAAGTCGTGTTGCTTTGTTGTGATCCTGAGAAGAACCACCATAAAACGATGGCAATGAGCAAGGGCAAAAGCAAGACAACCACGATGGTCTTGGTCCTCGAAGTCTTGTGAGACAGTGCTTCCATCACTTCCTGCGCAGACTGGAAACGGTCGTGAGGGCGTTCTGCCAGACACCGGTGCATCACCTCCTGGTAGCGGGGTGGCAACGGCTTTGATGCAGACATATACTCCAGTATGCGTCCGAAAGCGTAGAGGTCGGTGGCAGGGGTGAACCGCTGCTGCTCAGCATCCGTCCTTTTTTGTTCCGGAGCAGCGAACGGGTCTGTATGCCCAGTGGTGAAAGGGTTGCTGTCGGTGTAGCAGCAACCGAGGTCCACCAGTCGCACCTCTTGCCCTATGCGAGTGATGAGGATGTTATCGGGTTTGAGGTCGAGATGCAGCACCTGATGGGCATGAAGATACTGAAGGGCTTGGAGCAGCTGCCGGCAGAAGGCATGAAGACGTTTCTCGTCCTGGAAAGCCTCCTGTTGTTCAAGATAGTCGGTCAGTGTCCAGCCGTCGATATACTCCATCAGGATATAGTCGTCGCCGCGTTCGATATAGCGGGGTAGGGAAGGATGTTCAAGGCGGTAGGCCGTCTCGAACTCCTTCTCCATGGCCGCCACATACCGCGGGTCGAGAGCAAACTCAGGTTTCAGCCGTTTGAGAAAATGCCACTTGCCATAACGGCGCACACGAAAGGCCTGGCATGTGGCTCCTTCGGCGTTCAGGAGTTCGGCATTGTCGAACTCCTGGCTCCTGGATTGGTCGAAACCCGAAGTGTTGTTCATGGTGCCAAAAGATGATTAGTCGTTGTCGATCAACTGGATGCTCGTCAGTCCTGTTATCTTGCCAGCCGTGTAGTGTCCCAGCGACACCCCGTTGCGCACCACGTCGCTGACCAGCAAGGGAAATCGAAGCACGAAGAGCGGTGCGTCTATCACGTCGCCCTCGCGCAACTGGCTGTTCTCGTTGTGCACCACCACGTATTTGCTGCCCGACAGATGCCGCAAACGCACCTTGCGGTCGGGTAGGTAGCTGTATTCCACCAAGCCGCCTTCAGGTACTGAAAACGAAGCCAACGAACCACCATGGTCGAAGCTGGAGTTGACGTGACGTGTCGCCTCCGACATCACGTCCCAGTTCTCAAAACCGAGGTAACGGGCGATGATGTTGAGGGTGCTTGGTCGTGGCTCGCGTTCGTCCTTGATCTGTCCCATGAGGCGTTTCATGGTGTTCAAGCCGATATGCTCGTGTTCCTGTTCCTCAATCTTCTCGATGAGTTTGTTGAGGTGCACCCCGTCGTTCAGGTTCAGTCCAGATTTCTGACTGAGCAAATACTTCACAAAGACATTCAGCACCATAGCCTTTCAGTGGATAGAACGTTTATAGTTTATTCACCAAATCCTGGATTTTGAGCTTTGTCTCTTCAGTCTTCTGCTCATCGATCTTGGCAGTCACCACACCTGTATTTTCTGCGCTCCAGTAGTTGCAGATGTCGCGGAACTCGGCTGTGGCGCCATCATACACGCCAGGCGAGTACGACGACACGAGCAATGCCATCTTCTGTACCTTGGCAGGTTTGTTCACGCAGTACATGCGCTGGATGGGAGCCTGGATTTGTGCGTTGAGCGTGAAGTAGTAGATGGGGGCGGCAAGCACCAGCACCTCTGCCTCAGCCATCAGTGGGTAGAGCTCCTGCATGTCGTCTTTCTGGATGCAAGCGCCATTGCCCTTGTTGTGGCAGTACTCGCATGCCAGGCAACCCGCGATCTTCTTCTTCGACACATTCACCAAGGTCACCTGATGACCTGCTGCCTCAGCAGCTTTCTTGTACTCATCTGCCATCCAGGCAGTGTTGCCCTTTGCGCGGGGCGATGCTTGTAGAATCAAAATGTTCATAACTTTTAGAATTAGTGTAGTTGAAATATATCTTCTCACCTCCCATTAGAGGGGTGGGTACCATTGTCCTTGAGACCCCGCCCCGCCTTTCATGCACCCCTCCCCCTTGCGGGGGTGGGGAGTCTATTCCCTCTCATTTGAGGGGAAGGGTAGGGGGGTGTGGGTGTTGATGCACTAACCATTCTCATACCTTTCGATATGGCATTCGTGGGTCTTCTTTTGTTTGTCGTAGTTGATGGCCACGAGCAGCAGGTTGCTGGTATATTGCCGTACCTTGTCGGGATATTGCTTGCGCTTGATTTGGCTGATGGCGCTGTCTGCATCCTTGTTGTACTTCAGTTCGATGACCAGTGCGGGCTTATCCACGTTCTTCCGCGGTATAAGCACCAAGTCGGCATAGCCCTTGCCTGAGGCCAGTTCCCTATTGAAGATGTAGTCCCCGTGGGCGAAGTAGTAGGCAATCGACAGCACACATGCCAGTGAGTTCTCGTCGTTGTAGGATAGGATGCTCGTGTGCTCGTCGTGGGCCGCATCGATGGCTTGAGCCACGGCATCCGCATTGCCTGCCAAGGTGGATTGAAGTAGCTGGCGGGATTTCTGAATGGCGTCAGAAACTATGGTCCAGTCGTTTTCCCTAACAGCATTCACAAGTTCGCCCGCTACCTCGAAATTGGGTACATAGCATTTTTTTTCACGACGATCGTATGCAAGATATCCCAAATGGATGAGTACGGTGAAGACATCATCACGATTATTGATCTGAGAGAGGTCATTCTTGAAACCTGCAGGATCTACAAAACAACTCTCACCAGCCAGCATACGGATGATATCGTCTTTCAGTCCGTCGTAGTTCATATTGATATAACTGGCTACGGCATCAGTAGCGCCAGTCTTTCCCCAGTAGCTGTCGCACCACTGCTCAGAGATGGCTCTCATTACGGAATTAGGATTGAACATGGAAGACTGTGCCCCTATCTGGTAGCCATCGTACCATTTTTCCAGTTCATCGAAATCCATCCCGTGCTTTTCCGCCAAACCGCGTACTTCGTCTTTGGTGAAGCCAAAGAAAGACGCCAATCCACCAGGGGACACCATAGAGTACTCGATGAAGTTGTTGAGCGCCGACTCCGTCTTGTATTTCTTGATGGGCAGGATGCCGGTCATATACACCCCGGCGAACACCCTGCTGGCATTCACGCCTTTGAACATACGGCGAAGCCAGTTGACGTAGTTGTCCATGGCTTGTGTGCCGGACTTGAACTCACGGCAGATGGCGTCCCACTCATCGATGATGAAGACGAACTGCTCTCCCGTAGCCTCCATGATATGGATGAGGCAGTTCATCAAGTCGTCCATCTCTTTGACCTTTACGTCCGGATAGGCTTCAAGCACATCTGCTTTCAGTGCCGCGTCAATCTGCCCAACAATATTATCGTCATGAAAACGGGTCACAAACTCTGACATGTCGAGATAAAGGACCGCATACTTGTTCAAGTGTTCCTCGAAGGACGGGTCCTTGGCTATGGCCAAGTCGGCAAACAGTGATCGTGAGTCGCAGGAATGGTCGTAGTAGGCGCAGAGCATCTTGGCTGCCATCGACTTGCCGAATCGTCGGCATCGCGTGACGCAACTGAGGCTTTGCTCAGTGAAAAGCGTCTTGTTGACCACGGCTATCAGCCCCGACTTGTCGATATACTCGCTTCTGCGAATGCGCTGGAACCCAGCGTTCCCGATGTTGATGTATGTACCCATAAATACCTGTTGATCTTGATGAATTTTATATAATGAGTATTTTTTGCGTTGCTCAGTAGAAGGTACTGTGCTCTTGGCTGATGCTGTTGTGCGGCAGGAATGCCGCACCTCCTACATGTGTTTGAGACCGGTGTTGTGCGGCAGGAATGCCGCACCTCCTATTTGCAAAGATATAATTTTTTTTGTGAAATCTCAACCTCTTGGTGTTTTTTCTGCCTTTCAGTTCGCATGTGGGGACGCGACGTGTCGCGTCCGCAATGGTCCGCAATGGTCCGCAATGGTCCGCAATGGTCCGCAATGATTCGGACGCGACACGTCGCGTCCCTACGGTCATTGCAATATCAATTAGCCGATGAGTTTGAGGCTGATGCGTCCGCGTTTGCGATCGACTTCCAGCACACGTACCTTCACGTGTTGATGCAAGTGGACCACCTCATTGGGGTCGCGCACGAATCGGTCGGCCAACTGCGATATATGGACGAGTCCGTCCTGGTGCACACCTACATCCACGAAAGCACCGAAATTGGTGATGTTGGTCACGATGCCAGGCAGTTCCATTCCTTCCATCAGGTCATCTACGGTCTTCACGCTCTCGTCGAACTCGAAGACCTCGACCCCTTGTCGTGGGTCGCGTCCTGGTTTCTCCAGTTCCTTCATGATGTCGGTCAGAGTGGGCAGGCCGATGCGGTCGTTCACATAGCGTTTGATGTTGATGCCCTCTCGTTTCGACGGGTCGTTGATCAACTGACTGACGGTGCAGCCAGCATCGCGTGCCATCTGCTCCACCACCTTGTAGCTTTCTGGATGTACGGCACTGTTGTCCAGTGGGTTGGTGGCGTCAGGAATACGTAGGAAGCCCGCGCATTGCTCAAATGCCGATGGTCCCAAGCGAGTCACTTTCAGCAATTCCTTGCGGCTGCTGAACGCGCCATGCTCACGTCGGTAGTCCACGATGTTCTTGGCCAGGGTAGGCCCAAGTCCGCTCACGTAGGTCAGCAACTGCTGGCTCGCCGTATTGAGATTCACACCTACCAGGTTCACGCAGCTTTCCACCGTCTGGTCGAGCTTCTGCTTGAGTTTCGTCTGGTCCACATCATGCTGATATTGTCCCACGCCGATGCTCTTGGGGTCGATCTTCACCAACTCCGCCAAAGGATCCATCAGCCTGCGGCCTATCGACACCGCCCCACGGACGGTCACGTCTTGGTCGGGAAACTCCTCGCGCGCAAT
Organism: uncultured Bacteroides sp.; assembly: GCA_946628545.1. Taxonomy (GTDB): domain Bacteria; phylum Bacteroidota; class Bacteroidia; order Bacteroidales; family Bacteroidaceae; genus RUG11857. The sequence continues at coordinate 5,672 of CAMOWU010000029.1, forward strand.
CTTGGAGGCTGAATAGACCGATGCGCCATCCTCGCTCACCGTGAAGCAGCGAACAGGTTGGGCAAAAGATATGCTCTTGATGAAATCGTTGGTCTCGCGACTGGCTGTGCCATTGCCTATGGCGATCGCCTCTATATGATACTGCTCCACCATGCGCTCCACGCTCTGCTGCGCCTGCGGACTGAAACCTTTCGACAGGAAGGGATGGATAGCTTCGAAGTGCAACAGGTTGCCCTGGGCGTCAAGACAGACCACCTTGCATCCCGTTCGGAATCCGGGGTCGATGCCCATCACTCGTTTTTGCCCCAAAGGAGCGGAAAGCAACAACTGGCGCAGGTTTTCGGCAAACACACGGATAGCCTCCTCGTCGGCCTTCTCTTTGCTCAGGTTGGCAAACTCGGTCTCGATAGAAGGCTTGAGCAGACGTTTGTAGCAGTCCTCTGCCGCTTCCTCCACCAGTCGGCTGCACTCGCCCGAGCCCCTGACATACTGTCGCTGAAGTCCGGCGATGCATGCGTCCTGATCGGGCGAGATGCTCACCCGGAGCACCCCTTCTGACTCGCCGCGGCGCATGGCCAAGAGCCTGTGCGACGAACAACGGCGCAAAGGCTCGCTCCAATCGAAATAGTCAGCGTATTTCTGAGCCTCGTCGAGTTCTTCCTTGCCCTTCACCACCTTTGAGGTAATCATGGCCTGTCGTTCGAACGAGCGGCGCAGGTGGTTTCTTGAATCCTCGTTCTCGCTCATGGTCTCGGCGAGGATGTCCTGCGCCCCTTTCAGCGCCATGTCGATGTCTTTCACGTCGCCCTTCACATACTTACGTGCCACGGAGTTGATGTCGCGCTCCCGCTGCAGCAAGATGATGGTGGCTAAAGGTTCAAGCCCTTGTTCCCTTGCCACCTGTGCACGTGTGCGCCGTTTGGGTTTGAAGGGCAAGTAGATGTCCTCCAGCACCGTGGCGTCCCATGTCTCCTCGATGCGTCGCTCCAACTCGGGTGTCAGTTTGCCTTGTTCTGAGATGGTCTTCAGTATGGTTTCCTTGCGCTTGGCCAGTTCCTGAAGTTTCAGGTACAGTTCGTTGATGCTGGCAATCTGCACCTCGTCCATGCTTCCAGTGCGCTCTTTTCTGTATCGTGATATGAAAGGGATGGTAGCTCCTTCATCGAGCAACTCGAGCGTGTTGCCCACTCCCTTGACATCCAATCCTAACTGTGCCGCTACGAGTGCGGCGAATGTGTTATTGTTCATCTTTTTTCTGAAAACTAAAATTAGGCAGTTTCGCCATTGAGATGCAAAATTAGTCTTTTTTCTTGAACAAACACAATGAACTTTGCCGTAGAGTGCAGAAAAAACTTTTTCGGGAAAAGATAATGTCTTGTAGGTTGTTGAAATAGAAAATAATTTCCTATTTTTGCACAGAAGAAAACTTACATTACTTAACCTTATGACTCAAAAACTTCAATCTTTCAAAGTAGGATTCGCGCTTTCGACCTGTGTGTTGACGGCGTCGTTCGCTTTACCGATGCCAACCTACGCATCAGCGAATGTGAATCCCGTTTTAGTGGCTACTGATGCCCATCCCTCACGCACGATTTCCAAGGTGGAGGCTGTGAACGTCAACGCTCCCGTTGGCACAGCCCCCCGTCTGCCCTACCAACTGTGGGTCACCTACAGCGATGGCAAGAGCGAGTACCGCCAGGTCCGCTGGACCAACTCCCCCCTCAGGGTGGAGCAGGAGCAAGCCGATGCCACCAAGAATCCCGTAGGCACCAAGTATGAGGTGACGGGATTCATCATTGGCGACAACAGTACTACCGCAGGTTATCCCATCAAGGCACAGGTGACGGTCGTGGCGCAAGCCGACCCCGTGCCCGACCCCGTGCCAGTGGCGCGACCGCTGCCGCTCAACAAGGTCAGTATCGACGGTCACAACCGACTGACCCACAACCGTGAGCTCGACACCGATTTCCTTCTCAGCCTTGATGTCCGACAGCAACTCTACAACTACCACGACACCTACGGCCTGCCTACAGAAGGTTATCCAGTGAGCGACGGATGGGACTCCCCCACCACCAAACTCAAGGGCCATGGGGTAGGGCATTACCTTTCAGCCTTAGCGATGGCCTACGCTGGTTGTCAGGACAAGGTGAAGAAAGACAAGCTCCTTGCCAATATCCGCCTGATGGTCGATGAGATGCGCATGTGCCAAGAGCGTACCTTCGTTTATGACGAGCAACTCGGACGATACCGTGAGGCACGCGACCTCGCGCCCGAAGAGGAACTGAGGAATCTGAAGGGATCATGGCAGGCTTTTGATGAATACAAGAAGGACTACGCCCACTATGGCTATGGCTACATCAATGCCATACCCGCCCAGCACTGTGTGTTGATTGAGATGTATCGCGCTTACAACAACGAGCAGTGGGTGTGGGCTCCTTATTATACTGTCCACAAACAGTTGGCAGGACTGATCGACATCGCCAACAACGTGGAAGACAAGGCTGTGGCCGCTAAGGCACTGCTCATCGCCAAGGACATGGGACTGTGGGTCTGGAACCGCATGCATTATCGCACCTACGTCAAGGAAGACGGCACACAGGAAGAACGTCGCGCCAAGCCTGGCAACCGCTATGAGATGTGGAACATGTACATAGCCGGCGAGGTGGGCGGTATGGCCGAGAGCCTGTCGCGTCTGTCAGAGATGGTCAAAGACCCCACGGAGAAAGCCCACCTGCTCGAGGCCGCCAACTGTTTCGACAGTCCGGCATTCTTCACACCCCTTTCGAAGAACATCGATGCCATCCGCACCCGCCATGCCAACCAGCATATCCCCATGGTGACTGGTGCGCTGCGCAGCTACCGTGGCAATAAGAACCCTTACTACTACAACCTTGCGCTCAACTTCTGGAACTTCATCCAGGGCCGCTACCGTTATGCCATGGGTGGCGTGGGCAACGGAGAAATGTTCCGTCAGCCTTATACGCAGATGCTCTCCATGTGCACCAACGTCACCGGTGATGGACGCCGCAATCTCTATCCCGAACCCACCATCAACGAGACCTGCTGCGCCTACAACCTCGCCAAGCTTTCCAAGGACCTCAACTGCTACCAGCCCGACAACGCCGCCTTTATGGACTACTACGAGCGAGTGCTTTACAACCAGATTGTCGGTTCGGTCAATCCGCATCATTATTCCACAGTGTATCAGTATGCAGTGGGACTGAATGCCTCCAAGCCCTGGGGCAACGACACTCCCCAATCCACCTGTTGTGGAGGCACTGGAACGGAAAACCACGTGAAGTATCAGGAGGCAGCCTACTTCGTCAGCGACAATACCATCTGGGTGGCACTCTACATGCCTACCACAGCTGAATGGACGGAGAAAGGCGTGACACTGCAGCAGCAATGCGAATGGCCCGCAGAGAAAAGCACCATCCGCATTCTCAAAGGTAAAGGTTCGTTCAATATGAAGTTGCGTGTGCCTTATTGGGCAACAGAGGGCTTCTCCGTGAAACTCAATGGCAAGGAAGTGGCTTCGAACTACCATCCCGGTACCTACGTGGAGATACCCGCGCGCAAATGGAGCAAGAAGGATGTGGTGGAGGTGGTCATGCCTTTCACCCGCCACATGGACTACGGAGCCGACAAGATGGAAATTGCCGCCACAGGCAAGAACGAGACGCGTACGGAATTTGAACCGCTTTGGTTAGGTGCCCTCATGTACGGACCGCTCGTCATGGCGGCTCAGAACCTTGAGAACTGGAACGACGCCACCATCGACCTCGACCCGTCGCTCGAAGGTATGACGCTCCTTGGCGCCACAGACGGCCTGCCCTACGAGATGTCGAGACGTTTTGCCGCCAATGCGAACTTGATGAATCCCGATGGCGCGTTCAATCATGTCTATATGCTCAAGTACAACGGCATCAACTTCATCCCCGACTACTATGCCGACCGCAATGTCACCCACTATTTTCGCCTGCGTATGCCAGGAACTCCCGAGGTGGTCAATATGCTCGGCGAGATAGGTGTGGATATCTCCGCATTGCGTGAGACCATGGTTGAGGCCAAGACCAGACGAGACGCCCAGGGACGCTGGAACGACATGGAGGTGAAAGTGCCGGAATACGCACCATGGGCAAAACACGGATTCAACCGCATGATGGAGCAACTGGCACATGCACAGCGTGTGCTCGACAATCCCGACCTCGCAGCCGACCAGGCCGCTGTGGATAAGGCCACAGCTGCCCTCAATGCCGCCATCAACACCATGCGCCCAGGCAACCTTCCCGAGTTGGAAGACATGGACAACCTGCTGCCGCTGGTGGAGAAAGCCAATGCAGTGAAGAACCCCTCCAAGCAACTCAAGGAGGCCATCGAATACGCTGAGATGGTGGTCAAGTACGTCAGCGACGGTAGTGGTACTATGGATATGATAGAAAAGGCAGAGAACCGACTCAAAGCCCTCCTCAAGTAGGGACGCGACGTGTCGCGTCCGAATTTGAGCGACGTGTCGCGTCCGCCACTTGCGATATGCCTCTTACGTGCTTTCTTCTATGGTTTCACTGCTCTTGTACTCTTGGGGTGAGCACCCCACAAACAGCCTGAAGTTTCTGTAGAAGGAGACACTGCTCGCAAAACCAGATTTGATGGCTATATCAGCGAAAGACAACGAGGGGTTGGATCTCATGAGTTGTTTGGCATAGTCTATTCTCATCCGGTTCACGTATTCCGCAAAGGATATGCCCATCTCGACATTGATGGCTTGATAGACATAGTTCCGATTGGAGTTGAGCGCAGTCACAAGGTCGTTCAACTTCAATTGCGGTTGTAGATACATCCTTTTCTCTTGCATCAGGTACTCGATTCTTTGCCTGAGCGTCTGGCCTTTCGAACGGTCAGCCACCTCCTTAGCCTGAACCGAGGGGGATTCCTCGTCGTGTCGGGTAGATTCCATAAGGTCCGTAGTCTCTGGCCTTGCCTTCTGAGCATCCTCTTTTTCCGCTTCCATCATCTCGTCAAGTTCTTCTATGCCTTTTTCCTTCATGCCTATATAACCAATGAAAAAGAGAAGCAGGGAGAACAGAACGGATGGAATGGCCAGCAGATCCATGTTGTTGGCGAATCGGTAACGACCGATGATATTGTTGATGAAAGAAAACAGGCATGCGCCCATGAACAGAAACAGCATCACCTTCACCATTTTCAGTCTGGTGTCGTCGGTTGATGAGTAAAGGCGTTCCAGTTGCATGTCGTAATGACGGATGCGACGTAGTCCTAAATAAAGGATGGGGAATATTTCTATCCCGAAAATCCATTTCACCGCTTGATGAGCTACTATCTGTGCTCCTACAACCCCTTTGGCACCGTTGGTGTATCCATGGTAGAGGTATCCATGGATAAAGAGTGCCTGTTCTTGGTCGTTCATCAGCAGGTAAAGGATACCCACAGCCCCTCCACAGAGCAAGGAAGGCGTGATGAGCATGATGATTACCTTCTTGTCTGCCTTGTATTTAGTCAAGCATTTGATATAAATGTAATAGAGAGGAAAAACCAGCGGATTGGCCGTGGAGTAGATTGTGTCGCTGATGGGGATGAATGCTATTTTACGAAGGAAATAAATGCAATGAGCCATATAGAGCAAAGTCGTAACCCCCATGAAAATCACAAGTGTTCGGAGGGCGCGTGTAGGACGTTGCAGCAAGTCGAGTAGGAGCATGAACATGACTATGCCGCAGACGAACATGGGAGTTGATGCGAAAATGATATGTTTCATATCTGCAAAATTATATCTTTTTTTGAAAATGGTATATATATTGTGCTGTTTCTGCAATTCTGATATATTGAATCTGTGATTATGAAACACCGCAAGTCCTTTTTTCAGATATTTTTGTAAAGTCTTTCAAGTCGCCAATAGGGGCTTGCGGCATAGGCAGCAGTGAAGTGAAAAAAAAGTCCCTACTCATTAACATCAATAATTATGAAGAACAAACTACTAATTGCATGCATGGCATTGTTCTGTGCAACATTCGTGTTCACCGCATGTAGCAGTGACGATGACGACGAAAACCAGGTGCTGGTGCCGGGCATCCCGAGCGACACACAGGCCAAGCAGAATCCCGCACTTCCTGATGTGGCAAATACGGTGATACCAAATCTGGTCTATACAGTAGAGGAAGTGAATGGAAGGCTGGTCATACGTTTCGACCTGACAGGTATTCAGAACCCCAATGATTTGGCGGAATGGCTTCGTCTTTATGGCACTACTGTAAGCAACCAGAATGTTTGGCTTTCCATCGACGGACAACCCAAGGGTTTTACCGTTGTGAACACCATTGACGAGAAATCGGGGCAGGTGGCCGCAGCAGACCTTGTCTTCCTTGTGGATAACTCTGGCAGTATGGACGAGGAAGCCGACGCTGTGGCCAGAGACATCATTGCGTGGTCGGCGAAACTGACCAAGACACTCGATATCCAGTTCGGATGTGTGGGTTATGACGTGAGTGGATATGTCAACGGAGCTTACGACTTCAATACCGCCGACAACTTGAGCGCATACCTCGATAGGGAAGGCTACAATAACTATGGGACTTACCGTACGATGGGCTTTGTCGATGACGATCTGAAGGGAAAAGCGGAAAACTATGGCAGAGTCTATGACGAGTGCGGGGTGATGGCACTTCGCTTCGCTAACGACTATTTCAGTTTCCGCAAGAATGTCAACCGCGTGTATGTGAACTTCACAGATGAGCCCAACCAGCCCAACTACGAGTCAAAATGGAGTGTGGAATGGGTGAAAGACCTTTCCAACTGGCCTACCACAAACGGAACGATTCATACCGTTTTCAGTGAGGACTCCACCTCTTATTCTTATTATTGGAAGGAACTGTACTATGAGCGTCCTTGGATGCTGTCAGAATACACTGGTGGTACTTCGATTTTCACCGATCCCTATTTCACTGATGTGACCCTCGATGACCTGCCCATCACCGGTGCTTTGCAGAATTCCTACTACATGCGTCTGACCAATGTGGACAGTCTGTTTGACGGTAACCCACATACTGTGAAGATCACTATCCTCACTCCTGACGGCAAGGTTCGTGCCGAAAGGGAATACACTTTGATATTTGAGAAATAGCATCGGGACGACTGTTTTTATGCTGATGTCTTGTCATTCTGATGAATGAAGAGGGGCGCGAACACAAGTTCGCACCCCTCAACTATTATATGTGCGGATAAGGTTACTTCACGAGTACCTTCACTGTCTTCACGGTGCCGTCGGCCATGCGCTGGCGCATGATGTTGATGCCCTTGGCAGGAGCTGCGAGGCGAGCGCCGTTGACGCTGTAGTAAACTCTTTCAGCCACTTGCTGACCCTTAGCCACCTGAGGAGCGTCGATACCAGTAGGCATCTCTGTGCCAAGATAGTAGAGGTGGAAGTTGTCGAAGATGGTCCAGTCGTTGGCGATGGTAGTGAACTTATAAATACCCACGGTCAGGTCATTGCCTTCTGTGAGGTTGATGTCCACCATGTTGCCATCCACGTTCTGGCCAGCGTTGAAGAGGTAGTTGGCAGCCTCCATGGTGTTGGCGAAGTAGATCACATTTTCTGCATCCACAGTCTCGTCGGTGGCATTGGGGCTCCAGTAGCCGTTGAACTCTTCGCCAGTGGTGGTGAACTGAGCCCACGACATGATAGGAGTGGTGTTGTCGAACTCTCCGTTGTTGGCATAGAGCATGGCGTTGAGCACGTTGGATCCGGCATAGCGGCGGGCTGGTGCCTCACCAGACTCTTCCTCTGTTGGTTCAGTGGTGGCTTTCTCGTAAGCCTCTTCGCAAGTACCGTCGCGGTAGAAGCCCTGAACGGCTACGCGGTAGTAACCAGCTGGCAGACCAGAGATGACCTGCTTGATGTTGAAGTTCTGGTTGAAGAACTCGCACTCTTGGTAAGCCACGCCCGAGGTTCCTGTAGCGATGGTCCATCCTTCAGTATTGTCGGTGCTGAATGAAGCGTTGTTGAGAGCGAAAGTGATATCCAATGGAGCGGCCTCGCTGGCATCCTTACCTGCGATGGTCGATTTCATCATGTTGAGCAGTGCGTTCGTGTAAGCCTGGATGGTAGGCTCGTCGGCTGTGGCGATGGTTGGGATCTGCTCAGTGTAGAGTGTAGTCACATTGGCATCGTTCCAAGCCTCGGCACCTGTGAGCACAGTAGCGTATGCCTTTACGGCGTTGGCCAGACGGTTGAGAGCTGGCAGGGCGGCAACAGTAGTGGTGTCGGCGGAGAGCACGTTGGCGATGTTGCTGTTACCAGCGTTATAGGCAGCCTTCACGTTGGCAGAAGATGCTTCAGAAGCCAGACGGCTCAGGTCGTCGGCAGCGGTGAAAGCTTCCTCTGTGGCGATAGTGGCATTGATCTCGGAAATGAGGTCAGTGAGCTGTGCGATAGCGGTGTATGTGTCGGCACCGGCGGCGATTTCAGTCACGCGTTTCTCGGCGTTGGTCTTGTCGCCAGTCAGCATCAGTTTGGTAATCACTTCCTCCACCTCAGCCTCCTTGGCCTTGAGGTCGGCAGTCAGGTCAACATTGGTGCCGAAGTAAGTCACCACGAAGTTGGTGGCGCAGAACCAGCCCGTGTAGGCAGCTCCAGTGGCAGATCCCTCGGCGCCGATGGTCAGGATGCCATCCTCGCCCACATAAACCTTGTCGGTAGAAAGAGTCACCCAGTTCTCGGCGCTCCAACCGTCGTAGTTCAGAGGAGCAGACACTTTCTTCACGCCATTGCTCTCGGCGTAGGAGTGCTGGTTGCCGATGAAGTTGGTGATGAGGTCTGCGCTGACGGTGTAGTAGCCAGCAGGCAGGTACTGAAGCACCTGATGCACGTCGAGAGTACCAGTCACGGCCTTAGCATGCCAGTCGTTCCAGCAGATGCGTCCTTCCGTCCAGTTCACGCGTGCGTCGTCGGCGTTGAATGTGTTGCCGTTCACCCAACCTGTGGAGTTGTAGTCCGATGGTGTGGTGTTCACAGCGTAAGCATGCTCTTCGGCGTATGGGAAGGCATAGACGCCGTCGGTATTGGTGGGTTCAGCGTCGGGATTGCAGAACCAAGGATGCTGCACGATGGCTGTGATGTTGATGCCAGTGCCGTCAGCAGGAAGCTCCTGGCTGGTGACGTAGGCCACCTTTGCCTTCTGGATGATCTCGTTGGCTTGGTTCACCTCTTCTATAGTGGTGGGGTCAGCCACAAGTGTCTCGGCATTGCTCAGTGCAGTCTGATAAGCTTCAAGACCAGGGTAATTGGTAGCGGCGGCATATTCTTGCTCGGCTTCCAGTGTGGCGTTGGTGGCGTTGATGCCATTGACGATGCTCTTGGCCTTTTCCACCAAGGCGGCGATTTGCTTGGCACCCTCCTGATAACCTTCCACGGTAGGAGATTCGTAGAGTGCGTCGTCGATGTTCATCACCTGTTCGGCTATGGTCTCAGACAAGGTTCCGTAGTTGCCAAGTTCCTCGGAGAAATCCTCATACTCCGACATCTCGGCGATGTATTCCGACTGAGCCACGGCAAGACGTGTGTCGTCATCAACCTGGCCGCTCTTGATTTTCATCACCAGTTCCTGCTGTGCGGCAGTCAGTTCGCCGGCATAGACTGTGAAGTCGTCGTAGGCGAAGGCGGGGTCGGGGTCGTTCCAGTGCCACTGTGCCACGCCGCCAAGCACCAGGTAGTCGTACTTGTACTGCTTCAACTGGCCGAAGAAGTCTTCGGTGGTGAAGAACTCGGGCTTGTTGTTCCACTTGTTCTTCAACTCGCCATCCACATAAAGGCTTGTTGTGGCTTCATTGGAATTGAACGACAGGGCTACGTAGTGCCAGTTGTCGTCGAAAGGAGTAGGCACATTGATGATGGTGTCCTCGCCAGCCTCGGTTTGCGAGGCCTGCTCCTCAGTGTGCTGTGCCAGCCAAGTCACGTCGATGAAGTTGGTGCCGTTCACGTTCTCGGCGTCTCCGAAGTCATCCCACGCTCCAGCTGTGTTGATCTGCATCCACAGGCGTGTGTTGACGGAGAACATAGGCCAGGTCACGTCGGCATACGATCCGTTGCTGTAGAGTGTGAAGAGCACACTGTAGTAGGTGTTGATGTCGGGGAACTGTGTGTTGGCCACTGTGGGGTTCACCCAGAAACCGAGTGAGACACAACCGTCTTTGGTCTTGGTAGCAGCGTCGCCAAGGGCTGTTTGGGTCACAATGAGGTGATTGGTGCCTGGTGTGGCCGACGCACTGTTGGGTGCATTCTGGTAGTACGTTCCGAAGTTGGGGTCGCTCGACACGCGTAGCTCACCGTCGCCCACCTGCTTGGCGTTCACGTCTTCGACTGTAGTCGCTCCCTCGAAGTCAAGGGTATAGACCGCACGTGGAAGACTTACTTGTGCACTGGCAGTCATGGCAAATGCCAGCATTCCGGAAAGGAATAAGTAGTTTTTTCTCATAGAAATAATTATTGATGTTAAGTAGTGATGTTTATAGTTCGTACTCGAACATGCAAAGTTAGTGTTTTTTTTCTGCCTTGTGGTCATGAGTTATGTTTTTTTATAAAATAAGGTGGAATTATAGTGAATTAAGGGTGGTTGCAGCAGTATTTTTGATGTTTTTTCTGCTTTCTTCACCATTTGTTAAATCCTTGCAAGAAAAGAGACATTTTTTTGAATTTTTTCCTCATGTTACATCATCGAAAGCAAATGAATTAAAATCTAAAAACGATTTAAGATGTATGATATTAAATTTGCAACCGAAAAATCTTGTGGTGGCATGATTCCATCACTTCTACGACTTAGAATTTCATCTACAGCAATTCAAAAAAGCAATTATCAATCAATATCAACCTAATCAACGTTAATGCTTATGAGAAAATTATTAACTTTAGCTCTTGCGTTTGGTCTTGGAATATCAGCCAACGCACAGGACACTTCTGGTTGGAAAGAGGGTGACGATGTCACTACACTCCTCAACTGGAAGGCCACACTCAGTGCAGACGAAGACATCAGCAATCCTGCATGGAAAGGATTCGACTATGCCTCTTCCGACACTCGCTGGGAGTTCAATGGCGTAGCAAGCTCTTCCTATGCTGGTGCCTGGGGTGTTTACAACATTGAACAGTGGAACGTGTATCAGGAGTTCACCATTCCTGCCGGTTTCTACACAGTGACCGTACAGGCTTGCTACCGTGAGGGTGACGCAGGCGTGTCGTTCCAGAACTGGTGCAATGGCACACCTACTCAGAACGCTTACCTCTATGTACAGGTAGGCGAGAAGCGCTACGAGAAGAAGATTATGTCGCTTTGGGGCTCGAAGCAGCTTGACCAGCTTTTCGAAGCCAGTGACTGGCAGAACGACCAGCACCGCCAGAACGCCAAGGACGGCGTGTGGTACTGGGCTCCATCCTGCCACAACGGTTTCTTTGCTTACTATGAGAATGGCAACTACGGCCAGAACGATGTGTTCTTCGTGGTGCCAGAGGAGATGACCATCCGCGTGGGTATCGACAAGCCTACAGCTCAGGCCCAGGACCAGGTGTGGTGGGAAAACTGGAAAATGACCTATGATGGTGAGTACGACAAGGAACGTGCCGATGCTATCGTGGCATACACCAACTTCACCAACCTCAAGATCGAAGCAGAGAAGATCAAGGACAACATCATGGATTCTTACACATCTCTTGGTAGCCTCATGCAGGACGACCTGATGGAAATTGAGCCAGATGAAGACAACCTTGAAGAAATCAACGCTGCCATCCAGCAGGTCAACGACCTTGTTGCCAAGTACCAGGTGGCCAACGTGAAGGTTGGTTCTATGGAGTATGTGCTCACTACTTGCCAGGGACTGGTTCAGGTGACCGACTATCCAGCCAAGGCTGAACTCGAGGCTGCTATCACTCAGGCACAGAACGCACTTCTCGCAGGTAGCGACGACTCTCATCCTATCTTTGAGTCTGTTGACGACTACTTGAAGGCTGCCAGCGACCTGGCCAACGCACGCGTGAACTACGTGATGTCGAAGGGCAAGGGCGACGACGGTGCCTGGGACATGACTTATGCCATGTCTTGCCCATGGTTCGTCAACCAGGAATACACTCCGACTTTCCGCGACGGTGAGTACAAGTATCCACAAGAGATAGAGGAAGTTTGGAACTCCGGCCACAAGGACGATGAGTGGAACACAGAAGTAGGTACCAACGCATACAAGGACGATGAGACTCAGTTCCTTCCCGCTATCTCTGATAAGGTGAAATACACCACCAGCCAGGAAGCTGAGAACCGCTGGATCTTCATCAACAACTTCAACGGATGGATTGGTGGTATGAAGCCGGAAATCCAGTGGCTGAAGGGTTACACTGGTATCCACACTGGCTGGAGCGCTGGTCCTAACACAGGTGATCTGCTCGTTCAGCAAGTGGTGACCAACCTGCCTGATGGCTACTACACCGTAGAAGGACGCGCATTCCTCTGCGCCAACGATGGCAGCTGGGAGGATACAGACCAGTACGTTTTCCTGAAGCAGGGTGACAAGATGGCAAGATCTGACCGCAACCCACGCTCTATCGGTTATTGGGACGGTTGGGGCCGCGACATGTGGAGCGTGCTTAACATTCCTTTCACTTACGTGACTGGTGGCACTGTCACTATCGGTTACCGCAGCAACAGCTGGATGGCCGTGACTGGTGTCGTGCTCAAGTACTACGGCGAGGAAATCGACTTCACAGGTGTGCTCTCCAAGCAGATTGACGAACTGAAGGCTGATGCCGAAGGCAGACTCTTCTGGAAGGGTGACGTGGCAGAATTCAACGCCATTATGGACAAGATTGCATTGCCAGTGACAGGTCTTGAGGCTTACACCGCTGCCACAGAGATCATTTCTGAGGCCAAGTCGTTCCTCAACACTGCCGCTCCAGCAGAGAGTGGTTATAATGTGCCCGACAAGTATCTTGCCCTTCAGGCCAACTATGGTGAGACTACACCTCAGTACGCTATCCTCACTCCAGCCATTTCCTATGCATTCGCAGTGGGTGAAGGCGAGACCGACACTTACAGGATGATCGACGAGGTGGGCAAGGTATATAACGCTTACGAGTCTTATCTCCGCACTTACGACAAGGCATTGTCTTTCAACACTGATAAGCTCAATGCACTGCTCGCTGAGCAGGCTGAGGCACTGAAGGCTGGCTATTCTGACATTGAGACCCTCAACGCCTACGAGAAGGCTCTTGCCGCTCCTATCAACGAGGCTATCTTTGCAGAGCGTGGTGCTGACAAAGCTACAGAGGGCAACCCCGTCAACGTTTCCGACCTGCTCACCAACCCAGACTTCGCACAGGGTCCAACTACAGGATGGACTTGCGACGGTGCTACTCCTACAGTGAACACTTACGGACGTGAGAACGCCGAGATCTGGAATGCCTCTCCATTCGACCTTTACCAGGAAGTGAAGAACCTGCCGGAAGGTGTTTATGAACTGCGCGTAAGAGCTCTCTACCGCGACGCCGGTGATGTAGGCAACGCCACTTCTGGTCCATACTACAACTGGTTCTATGCTGCTCAGGAAGACATCAACGCTTGGGAGAACCACAACGCAGTGCTCTATATGAACAACGGCGAGATTGAGCGCAACAACTACATCAAGTCGGTTTGCGACGGCAAGTGGACTACTCCTTCCTTCTCTCAGTGGTGGAATATGAAGGACGCTAAAGAAGAGTACCAGAACCTTGGCTTCATGGTTGACTGGGACGGCACAGTGGCTATCTACGAGGACGGTCCGTTCATCGACGAGGACGTGAAGCTTGAGGGTCTGATCAACATCGATCTCGACAATCCTGCTTATCCATTCGATACCCGCGTTCAGGATGGCGACAATGTATATTACTATCCTTCTTCTATGGGTGGATTCATGTTCCGCATCAAGAGCGATCCTACCGCTTACTGCAACTCTGTTCAGATCTTCGTTCCACAGGGTGGCGACCTGAAGCTCGGTATCCGCAAGGACGCAGCCATCGGCAGCGACTGGGTGATCATGGATGACTTCGAACTCTACTACTTGGGCAAGAGCCTCACTACCGGCATCGAGAATGTTGCCAGCGAGAAGGTAGAGAAGGAAATCTACAACCTTGCAGGCCAGCGTCTGAATGCTCCTCAGAAGGGTATCAACATCATCAATGGCAAGAAGGTACTGATCAAGTAGCACCCAAGAAACCTCTTTATAATCCTTAATTTTGAGAAGGGGACCATCCGTCAAGGTTGGTCCCTTTTTTCGTCATCTTTTTCTTTGTATCGTCAATAATTCGGTGAAAAATATTTGTATGTGAAAAAAACTTGCTAACTTAGCACCAATAAACACAAGTCTAACTTTAAAATCACTAATCTATGGATATTCCTGGCTATTTCTGGCTAATTCCTTTAGCCTCGGTCATTGCCTTGGCAATGGCATACTATTTCTTCCGTTCCATGATGAAGGAAAGCGAGGGAACTCCCCGTATGGTTGAAATCGCTGAGTACATACGCAAGGGGGCTATGGCCTACCTCAAGCAGCAGTACAAGGTGGTCACCATCGTCTTCATCATCCTGGCCCTTTTCTTCGCTTTCCTCGCCTACGGAGTGGGCGTTCAGAATCCCTGGGTGCCTTTTGCCTTCCTCACAGGCGGACTCTTTTCCGGCCTGTCGGGATTCTTTGGCATGAAGACAGCCACATACGCTTCGGCTCGAACAGCCAACGCCGCCCGCACAAGCCTCGACAAGGGATTGAAGATCGCCTTCCGCAGTGGTGCCGTCATGGGTCTGACGGTTGTCGGTCTGGGACTACTTGATGTGGCATTGTGGTTTCTCATCCTGCGTTCGGTAGGCCACTACGACCTCATCGCCATCACCACCACCATGCTGACTTTCGGTATGGGTGCATCCACTCAGGCACTCTTCGCTCGTGTGGGAGGTGGTATCTACACCAAGGCTGCCGATGTGGGAGCCGACCTCGTGGGCAAGTATGAAGCCAACATCCCCGAGGACGACCCGCGCAATCCCGCCACCATTGCCGACAACGTGGGCGACAATGTGGGCGATGTGGCAGGTATGGGAGCCGACCTCTATGAGAGCTACTGCGGAAGCATCCTCTCCACCGCTGCGCTCGGTGCCACCGCTTTCGCCACTTCCTCCATCGAGGGTATGCAGCTCAAGGCGGTGCTGGCTCCGATGATCATCGCCTCAGTGGGCATCTTCCTCTCGCTCATCGGTATATATATGGTAAGGACGAAAGAAGGAGCCACCATGAAGGACCTTCTGCATTCGTTGGGTCTTGGCACGAATGTGAGTGCCGCCCTCATTGCTGTCGCCACCTTCTTTATACTTTATCTCTTGAAGATCGGCAACTGGCTCGGCATCTCCTTCTCCGTACTCACGGGATTGGCTGCCGGAGTCATCATCGGACAAGCCACCGAGTACTACACGAGCCAGTCGTACAAACCCACACAGAAAATCTCTGAATCCAGCCAGACCGGACCAGCTACAGTCATCATCAAAGGCATCGGCACGGGTATGATCTCCACCTGTGTGCCTGTGTTCACTATTGCCGTAGCCATCGTCTTGAGTTATCTCTGCGCCAATGGTTTCCACCTTGATATGAACGCCCAGAACATGTCCACCGGCCTTTATGGCATCGGTATTGCCGCAGTAGGCATGCTCTCCACACTGGGCATCACGCTGGCCACCGACGCCTATGGTCCCATCGCCGACAATGCCGGTGGCAATGCGGAGATGTGCGAATTGGGCGAGGAAGTCAGAAAACGCACCGACCAACTCGATGCGCTGGGCAACACCACTGCTGCCACTGGCAAGGGATTCGCCATCGGCAGCGCGGCGCTCACAGCCCTCGCTTTGCTGGCTTCCTATATCGAGGAGATCAAGATTGGCATGGTCAGGATTGGTCAGAACACGATGGAACTCGCTACAGGAGATGTCGTGGAGACTGCCAAGGCATCCATCCTCGACTTCATGGACTATTTCCAGATCAACCTCATGAATCCCATCGTGCTGGTAGGCATCTTCATCGGGTCGATGACGGCATTCCTCTTCTGCGGACTCACCATGGGAGCCGTAGGTAGGGCGGCACAGAGCATGGTGGAGGAAGTCAGGAGGCAGTTTCGTGAGATCAAGGGCATTCTGCAAGGTACAGGCACTCCCGACTACAGCCGGTGTGTGGAAATCTCAACCCGCAGTGCCCAGAGAGAGATGATTATCCCGTCTGTCCTTGCCATCCTCATCCCTGTGGCGGTAGGTATCCTCTTCGGTGTGGCAGGAGTCATGGGTTTGCTTTGTGGCGGCCTGAGCACTGGTTTCGTGCTCGCCATCTTCATGGCCAACTCTGGAGGCGCATGGGACAATGCAAAGAAGATGGTGGAGGAAGGTCATTTCGGTGGCAAGGGCTCCGACTGCCATAAGGCCACCATCGTGGGCGACACCGTGGGCGACCCCTTCAAAGACACCTCTGGCCCAAGTCTCAACATCCTCATCAAACTCATGTCGATGGTCAGCATCGTCATGGCAGGACTGACCGTGGCTTGGCACGTGTTCTAACTCAAAAGGCGTAGCTATTCAGCCAAACTCTTTTGGGGTCGCTTCGCTCAAAATTATAGGAAAATAATTCAGGAAAATTTGAAGCATAATCTCCTTATCTCCTATTTTCTATAATTTTGAACCAAATTTCTCGTTAATTTTGAGCGAAGCGACCATCAACGACTGAATGACTGAATAGTTACCAACAGGTTGCTGAATCATAAATAAAATTAAAATATTATTATTGAATAAATATTTTTGTCTATCTTTGCACGTGTCATGAAGGGTAAGAACCTATATATCATCAGCGGACCTAATGGGGCAGGCAAAACCACTGCATCGATGACCCTGCTCACGGAGGTATTCAAATGCAAGGAATATGTCAACGCTGATGCCATCGCTATGGGGCTATCACCTTTCAACCCTGAGTCCATGGCCTTACTGGCGGGCAGGTTGATGCTGGCGAGAATTGACGAACTGCTCGAAAAGAACGAAGACTTCGCAGTCGAGACCACCTTGGCCACCAAGTCCTACCGTCAGCTCATTGTCAGGGCGAGGAGTCAGGGCTATAGGGTATGGCTCGTGTTCTTCTGGCTGCAGTCGCCTGAAGTAGCCATCCAAAGGGTTGCGCTCAGGGTCAGCGAAGGAGGGCACAACATACAGGAGGAGGTGATCCGACGCCGCTACAAGGCCGGACTCCGAAACCTTTTCTCTATCTACATGCCACTGGTGGACTATTGGATGCTTGTCGATAACACCATCACCCCAAGGACCATTGTGGCTGAAGGCGGGGCCGACTTCAGGCCTGTGATAAGAAATGTTGAACGTTATAAATTGATTCAAGATTATGGCAATGCTAATGTCGAAAAAGGAATGGAAAAACATGAGTGACACCCTCACTGAAGGTTTGGAACTCGCCGAGTACCGCATGGTACGTGCCAAGGCAGAGCGCAACATGCAGACCATGCAAGGGACTGACAAAGTGCCAGCGGCAGAACTCTTACACCAACTTTATCACGAAGACATCTGAACCACAACAACTTGAGACTTTTTGAAATCATTGTTTAACTTATAATCCACGAAGACAATATGGTAATGATCATTGGTATTATCATTGTAGTGCTGATTGCTTTCTACCTCATTGGCATCTACAACCGATTGATTTCACTCAAAAACAACCGTGAGAATGCGTTCGCCAACATCGACGTACAGCTCAAGCAACGCTACGACCTCATCCCTCAGCTCGTCGAGACAGTCAAGGGATATGCAAAGCATGAGAAAGAAACACTCGAGAACGTCATCAGGCTGCGCAATGCAGCTATGAACGCCACAGGCATCGAAGGTAAGATCCAGGCAGAGAACGCACTCTCCAGCGCCCTCAGCGGACTGAAGATCACCCTTGAGGCTTATCCCGAGCTCAAGGCCAATCAGAACTTCCTCCAGCTCCAGAACGAAATTGGAGACATCGAGAACAAACTGGCTTCCGTAAGACGGTTCTTCAACTCCGCTACCAAGGAGTACAATGTAGCCGTTCAGCAGTTCCCTGCCAACCTCATCGCCGGAATGTTCGGATTCCACAAGGAAAGCATGTTTGAAGTGCCTGAGGCCGACCGCCAGCAGTACGAGAAGGCTCCGGACATCAAGTTCTAAAGTCTCTTGGTATATAACTCCCCTCCCATCTCAGGGGAGGGGCAGGGGTGGGGTCCTCAAGCCCACATATTAAAAAACTCCCCTCCCATCTTAGGGGAGGGGCAGGGGTGGGGCTCTCAAGCCCACATATTTAAAAACTCCCCTCCCATCTCAGGGGAGGGGCAGGGGTGGGGTAATACCCTGGCCAAACTTCATTGCCATTCCAACATACCATACAAAGACTTTATATGAAGTACGTCGGTATTCACACACAACAGGTAAAGAACAATATCAACAGCATCTTGCTGCTGATATTGTTCCCAGTCATTCTGTTGGCGATGGTATGGCTTTTCCTCACTTTGGTCAACTACGGATGCAATCCGTACTACGATGATTATGGCAACCCCCATTACGATGTCTATTGGCAAGATGTGATTGATCAGTTCTTGCTTGCACTTCCATGGGTGGTCGGCATCGTGTTGGTCTGGTTCCTCATTGCCTACTTCAGCAATACAGCCATGATCAGGCGTGCTACAGGCGCTAAGCCCTTGACCCGAAAGGAGAATATGAGGGTTTACAACATCGTGGAGAACCTCACTATGGCTTGCGGAATGCCCATGCCTCAGATCAATATCATCGACGACCCCCAACTCAATGCCTTTGCCAGTGGTATAGACGAGAAAACCTACACCGTCACTCTCACCACAGGTATCATCGACTTGCTTGATGATGAGGAACTGAAAGGGGTGGTCGGACATGAGTTGACCCACATCCGCAACAAAGACACCCGACTGCTCATCATCAGCATCATCTTCGTCGGTATCATGTCCACCATCATGACCGTAGCCACAAGGGTGATGATGAATATGGTGAGATTCGGCGGCCTCAACTCCCGCCGCAGCTCAAGAGATTCCAAGGGTGGAGGAGCCGCCATCATCTTCGTCATCCTCATTGCCATCATTTGTGCTGCTATAGGATATCTGTTCACCCTGCTCACCCGATTCGCCATATCCAGAAAGCGTGAGTTCCTTGCCGATGCCGGTGGGGCGGAACTGTGTGGTAATCCTCTGGCACTTGCCAGTGCTTTGCGGAAAATTTCGGGCGACCCTGCACTGGGTAAAATCAACAGGGAGGATATCGCGCAACTTTTCATCATCAATCCAAAGATGGCAGCACACGGATTCTCCAAATTCATGTCAGGGCTCTTCAGCACCCATCCCAGCACAGAAGAGAGAATACGCATCCTCGAGCAGTTCTGACGCCTCGATGCAGGTGAAGTGGAAACAACTTCAACTATCAAATGCCAAACGATGGAAACTGATGCCATGTAGCACGGTTTTTCATCGTTTTTTTGAAAAAACACACCTCGTTTTTTCCTTATATCATTTGCAATCGCTATATTTGCATTGAAGATAGCACCACCTCGATTGCCCAATCGGTTGATAGGTGGTGGCAAACTATGTATTTCAATTGTTCCACAATAAAAACTTTAGTATTTCAAGATGAAACCAACACTTTTCTTACTTGCTGCCGGTATGGGCAGCCGTTATGGTGGGTTGAAACAGCTCGATGGACTGGGACCTAACGGTGAGACTATTATGGATTATTCTATCTACGACGCTATCCGCGCTGGATTTGGCAAGATTGTTTTCGTTATCCGCAAGGATTTCGAAGATCAGTTCCGTACTCAGATTCTCTCCAAATATGAAGGACGCATTCCTGCTGAATTGGTGTTCCAAAGTCTCGATGCTCTCCCAGAAGGATTCTCCGTTCCTGAAGGACGTGTGAAGCCATGGGGTACCAACCACGCCGTGCTCATGGGTAAGGATGCCATCAAGGAGCCTTTCTGTGTCATCAACTGCGACGACTTCTACGGTCGCGACGCTTTCGCCACTATCGGCAAGTTCCTCAGCGACCTCCCCGAGGGTAGCAAGAACAAATATGCCATGGTAGGATTCCGCTGCTGCAACACACTCAGCGAGAACGGAACAGTGGCACGTGGTATCTGCGTCTATGACGACAACCACCATCTGACCGACGTAGTGGAGCGCACCGAGATCATGCGCGTCGATGGTCCTATCTGCTACAAGGACGAAGAAGGCAAGTGGGTTGCTGTAGAGGAGAATGTGCCTGTCAGCATGAACATGTGGGGATTCACTCCCGACTATTTCCAGTACAGTGAGGATTATTTCAAGGAGTTCCTTTCCGACCCCAAGAACATGACCAACCTGAAGGCAGAGTTCTTCATCCCTCTCATGGTCAACAAACTCATCAACGAGGGAACAGCTACAGTGGAAGTGCTCGACACGACCAGCAAGTGGTTTGGCGTGACTTACGCTGCCGACAGAGAGGACACCGTGAAGCGCATCCAGGCTCTCGTCGATGCAGGCGAATACCCCGCTAAGCTCTTCTAAAGCTCATCAATTCTAAAAAAAAAGCATGCAGCCCACGCTGCATGCCTTTTTTGTGATTGACGTTAATGACGTTAATGACGATAATAACGTTAATAACGATAATAACGATAATAACGATAATAACGACAATGACGCTTAGATAAAGCGTCCATTTCGCGATTCATCTGTTGACGAAGGCTTTCAGTCGTGATGTCTCGCCAGCCAGGATCAGTGTGTCGCCCGTCTTGATGACCATTTGCGGATTGGGGTTCATATAGTACTCGCCGTTGCGCTCCACACCCATGATGATGCAATGGGCGTTCTCGCGGATATGGCTCTCGATGATGCTCTTGTCGTGGATGTTGTCCGACTGGCTCACCGTGTAGTGCTCCAACGACACCATGGCAGGCGCTTCTTTGCCGTGGCTACCATTGATGCTTTGGTCGAGCATCTTCTGGAAGGAATCGATCTGCGAGTCGCTGCCGGCTGCAATGATGCGGTCGCCAGGATAAATGCTCTCGTCGCCACCAGGAATGAAGATGTGCAAACCGCTGCGTACAATACATACGATGCTCACACCACTCACACTTCTGATTGAAAGGTTCTTCAGCTTCTTGCCACAGAAATCGGAGTCGGCGCTCACATCGAATTCCGAGATGTGGATATCGTAGTTGAGCAAGGAATTGACGGTGCTGTTGCGCATGGCGCGACGTTCCTCTGCCGATGTCTCGCGGGCAGTGAGGTTTTCATTGAATGCGTTCTCCAACAACTTTGAACGCTTCCTGATACTGCGGGAGAAGGCGATGGAAAGCACCACGAAGAACGAAATCACAATCACCACACCGGCGTTGAAACTGAAGATGCTGGCTAAGGCGAAGAAGACGAAGGCCATGCTCAGCAGCAGGCGGAAAATAAACATACCCGAAAGAAAAGCCTTCTGCATGCCGCCTGTGTTCCATAATTGCCTGCCCTCGCTGCTGTTGGCACCTTTCATGGCGATATTGAAAATCAAAGGCGAGGCGGCACCCAAGATCAGAACGCACGACAACACCTTGATGCCGAATTCAGGCCAACGTAGGCCCAGCACAGTAAAGGAGTTGCTGCCATCGCCTACAAACGACATGAAATAAGGATGAACGTAATTGAAGTAGATGACGAAGATGAATGCAGTCACGATACCGTAGATCAGCACGTTCAACAACGTCTTCTTCAAGTAGGTCTTCCAGAGACTTTCCGAACCAGAGCTGTTTTTCACCTTAGAGTAGTTCTCCAGCCACATCTTGAAACCGTCGCTGCTATGCCGTTCGATGAAATGGAGCGTAGGTATAGCCAGGCGCATGATGTAGGGAGTGAGGAAGGTGGTGATGACCGAGACAGCCACCACGATGGGATAGAGAAAATCGTCGGTCACATGGAGTGTCTGGCCCAAAGTGGCGATGATGAAGGCGAACTCACCAATCTGAACAAGAGAAAAACCCGTCTGCAGGGACACACGCAGGGATTGACCCGACAAGAGGGTGCCAATGCTGGCGAAGATGATCTGCCCCACAATGACAGTGATGGTGATGAGCAGAATAGGCAGCCAGTGGGTGGCGAGCATGCCAGGATTGATCATCATACCCACCGACACAAAGAAGATGGCGCCGAAGATGTCCTTGATGGGTTTCACCAGATGCTCTATTCGCTCCGCCTCCAAGGTCTCAGCCAGCAAGCTTCCCATCACGAAGGCTCCCAGGGCACTGCTGAAACCGGCCTTCATCGCCAGCATCACCATACCCAGGCACAAGCCGATGGAGAAGATGGTCATCGTCTCGTCGTTGAGATACTTGCGGAAGCGTTTCAGGAACGAAGGCAGGATCAAGATGCCCAATACAAACCACAAGACCAGATAGAAGACCAATTTCAGTATCTCTCCTACCAATTCCCCGCCCTCGAAACTGTTGCTCACCGCAATGGACGACAGCAGCACCATCAGCACCACGGCAAAGAGGTCTTCGATGACGAGGATGCCAAAGCACACATTCACGAAATGATGCTTGCTCAGTCCCATGTCTTCAATGGCCTTGAACACAATCGTGGTGGACGACATGCACAGCATGCCACCCAGAAACAATGAGGTCATCGACCCCCAGCCAAGCAACTGTCCAATCAGATAGCCTGAACTCATCATGCCTATCACAATCACCATGGCGGCTACGACAGCGGTGCTGCCCATCTTCAGCAACTTCTTGAAACTGAACTCCAGTCCCATGGAGAAGAGCAAGAACAAGACACCAATCTGTCCCCAAGTGTCCACACCCTCTACGTCGCTGATCCATGACTCGCCCAAAACGTAGGGACCTACCATCAGACCTGCCACAATGTAGCCCAGTACCACAGGTTGTTTGAACAGTTTGAACAAAAGGCTGACGATGCCTGCGGTCAGCATGATCACGCATAAATCCTGTATCATTTCTCTACTGCCTTTCTTATAATCACCTTAGATTCCTCTCCTCAATTATTTTTCTCAACTATTTCTCTTCTTCTCCTTCAGCAATGCCATCCGCAGAGTTCTCTTCCGACGACTCCTCCAGGCGGTTGCCCCATAGGTAGTATTTGGTCTCGCGCGAAATCACACCCGACAGAAGCAGGAGCGACACCAGATTAGGAATGGCCATCAGTGCGTTCATGATGTCGGCAATGTTCCAGACCAGTCCAAGGCTCATGATGGATCCCAAGACAATGGCGCCAACCCAGAACACGCGGTAGATGTTCACACCGCGACGGCTGCTCAGGTATTCCACAGCGCGCTCACCATAATAGCACCAGCCCAGGATGGTGGAGAAAGCAAAGGTGATGATGCCAATCGTCAGAATCGGAGTGCCAATCACGGGGATGCGCGCAAAAGCCTCCTTGGTCAGCAGGCCACCGTCCTGATAGTCGATTTCGGGGTAGGCGAGAATGCTCGTCACAATCACCAGGCCCGTCATGGCGCAGATCACGACCGTGTCCCAGAAGGTGCCGGTGGATGACACCAAAGCCTGGCGAACGGGGTTGCGGGTCTGGGCGGCAGCGGCTACAATGGGTGCGGATCCCATACCCGACTCGTTGCTGAACAGACCACGGGCGATACCAAAACGTGCGGCTGCCATCACGGTGCTGCCTATCGCACCGCCTACAATCGACTGGTTGCTGAAAGCGCAACTGATGATCAGGCGAAGAGCTTCTATAATGTAGCTGTGGTTCACACATAATATATATATACAGCCCAGCACATAGAACAACGACATCAAAGGCACAAACTTGGTGCAGATGCTGGCGATGCTCTTGATGCCGCCAAAGATCACCAAACCCACCATCGTGGCAATGGCGACTCCCACTACCACACGAACATATATGGGGTCAAAGGAGCCCTCAGTCAAGATGGCGATGTTCTCGCTGATGGCATTGGCCTGAACCGTGTTGCCGATTCCAAAGGCTGCAACAGCCGTGAACACAGAAAAGAGCACAGCCAGCCAATGGGCGTTCAGACCTTTGTCCAATGCGTACATCGGGCCGCCTAACATCCTGCCAGACGGTGTGCGCTCACGGTATTTGATGGCCAGCAGGCCCTCGCTGTACTTTGTGGCGATACCAAAGACACCCGTGATCCAGCACCAGAATACCGCGCCTGGACCGCCTAAGGAAACGGCGGTAGCCACGCCGATGATGTTGCCAGTGCCTATCGTTGCAGCCAGAGAGGTGGCGAGAGCGCCGAACTGGCTCACGTCGCCCTTCGAGTTGCTGTCTTTCTTGATGGATAACTTGATGGCTGTCCATAGCTTGCGTTGAGGAAAACGAAGCATGATGGTCAGGTAGATGTGAGTGCCTAAAAGCAGGATCATCATGGGCCAACCCCATAGGAAACCGCTGATTTCACTCATGAATTCATTGATGCTCTGCATGTCGTGAAATGTGTTTGAAGATGTGTTTGCTTTTCATCGGACTTAACAGATGAAATCCGCCTTGTGTCTGTGTACGATAACAAAGTGCAAAGTTACGAAAAATCGAGTGAAAAGCAAAACTTGTTTTGGCTTTTCCGAGATGGAGTAACTTCGGCGAAGCCAAAGTTACGAAAAATATTCCCTTTTCTTGGCATTTGAAAGGGAATATCATAAAAAAATTGCTTATCTCACGACAAGCAATCTTTACTAACCTTAAAATAAATCTAATACCATGAAAAACACGATGCAAAGTTAGTAACTATTCGCTGATTCACCAAGCGTTTTACTGTGAAAGCGCACACAAGTTAACAATTATTAACATGTGTACGCTTTCTTTGGTGTTTTGTTTACTTTTGTTAACAATTTTGCATCTTCATCCGCATGGTCGCATGCTTCCGTAGATTATAAGGGTTATAGGTTATTGGTTATAGGTTATTGAGGATTGCTCAATGGTCAATGGTCAATGGTCAATGGTCAATGGTCAATGCTCAATGGTCAATGCTCAATGGTCAATGGTCAATGGAAAAATCATTCCACGTAAAGCACCAGTCCCTTGAGGTATTCCCCTTCTGGATGGTAGATATTGATGGGGTGGTCGGCAGGTTGGTGCAACTGGTGGAGGATCCTCACCTTGCGGCGTGCGTAGGCTGCTGCGGTGAACACCGCATTGCGGAAGTTGTCTTTTGTCACTACCTGTGAACAACTGAAGGTGAAGAGCACACCGCCGTGGGCAATCTTTTCAAGCGCCTTCTGGTTCAGACGTGAATAGCCTTTCAGCGCATTCGACAGCGCATTCTTGTGCTTGGCAAAGGCTGGAGGGTCGAGGATGATCAGGTTGTACTCCTCTTTCATGTTGTCGAGAAACTTGAAAGCGTCCTCTGCGAAAGCCTGGTGTCGGCTGTCGCCAGGGAAATTCAGATCCACATTGGCGTTGGTCAGGTCGATGGCTTTCTGGCTGCTGTCAACAGAGTGGACCAAAGAAGCCCCTCCCCGCATGGCGTAGAACGAAAAACCGCCCGTGTAGCAAAACATGTTCAGCACCTTCATTCCCCGAGCGTACTGCTCCAGCAACTTGCGGTTCTCACGCTGGTCAACAAAGAAGCCCGTCTTCTGTCCTTTCAGCCAATCGACATGGAAACGGAGGCCGTTTTCGATGGCAATGTTGTCCACATCCTTACCACCAGCCAGGAAACCACTCTCTTCCAACAGGTTGGCTTTGAAGGGCAATGTAGTTTCCGACTTGTAGTAGATATGGCGCAAACGCCCCTCCATCAGTTTCAGCAAGGCATCGGCAATCAGCCGGCGGTCCTTGTGCATTCCCACGCTGTGGGCTTGCATCACAGCAGTCTCGCCGTAGATGTCGATGACCAGTCCTGGAAGGTTGTCGCCCTCCCCATGAACCAGACGGAAGGCATTGGTGTCGGCAGAAGCAGTCAGGCCGATGTGTTGTCTCACATCCAAGGCCGCAGCAAGCCGCCGGTAGTAAAAGTCGGAGTCGATCTGCTCGCCATCGAAAGTCAGCACACGCACCATGATGCTGCCGATCTGGTAGTGACCAGTGGCTATATAACGGTTGTCGCTGCTATAGACTTCTACACAATCCCCCTCTTCGGGTTCTGTGTCGAAATGATGGATGGCTCCGGAAAACACCCAAGGATGGAAACGTTTCAGGGATTCTTCTTTGCCTTTGCGCAGATAGGCTTTAGATGGCTCGTTGTTCATTGTACTGAGGTATGGTGTTCAATGGTGTTCTTAATCAGGGAGAGCGTTGTGGGAACTCTCTTCGGGAGATTCAAGTGGCGATTTCTCCAGGGTGAATTCTCCGTTGTGCTTCAGCTCGCAGATCTTCTCGTAGATCTTCACGCAAGCCCAAGCATCGGTGGCGGCGTATGATTTCTGGGCTTCGCTTAGCACGTCGGCCTCCCAGTTCGACAACTGCTGGCTCTTGGAAATCTTCTCACCGTAAAGATTGGCGTATAGTTTCTGGAGGCTCATATCGACAATGCCCAGGTCCTTGGCCTCGTGCTGCAACTCAATGAAGGTGCCAGGAGTGAAGTTTTGGCGCTTGCGGAGCATCAAGAAGTCATCGTGCAGCGACAAGCCCACCTTAGTGATGCTGTTGTCCTCAAGCAACCGGATCACGGAGGGCGGAAGTCCGATTCTGTTCAATCGGAACAAAAAGGCGGTGTCGGGAGTCGATACCTGCAGCAGTGCCACTAAATGGACCTGCCCACGGCGGAAGGTAGGGCGTGTTTCAGTGTCGAACCCCAGAAGAGGCTGTCGCATCAGGTAGTCAACGGCCTTGTCGGCCTCTTGAACTGTCAAGACCGTGAACACGCGACCTTCGAATCGCACTCGAGGCAGATTGTTGATCTCTTTCTTGTCGTATCTTTCTTTTATCGTTATCATCCCTTTATATCATCTGTGTGGAAGTCTTCGAATCAAGCGACCTAATCGTCGGTGGAGTCGGTGTTGTAAAGCAAGTCGTGAAGCGGACGCATCACATTCAACAATCGCTGGCCCCAATAGTGGATGAAGTTGTCGCGACACAGCGACACGGCGCCCTCGCGGACAGAGTCAGTGCCGTCACGGTAGGCCACGACGAAGTTCTTCAAGTCCTGGTAGATGTCGGCCATCAGCTCGCTCACCGTGCAAAGCACGGGTTGGTCGCTATAGCGCATGTCTTCCACGAAAACGTCGAGAAAATCGTCGGCACTTCCCATCACGTAGGCGATGTTGTGGCGAACGACGTCGTAGTTCTCCTCACTCACGTAGTCGTAGGGGCAGTCATCGTACAGGTCGCCGGTCTCAGGAAGGAGTTCTCCCTTCAAATACAACAAAGGGAGCAGCTTGAGACTGGTGCTGACAAATTCCTCACGGCTTCGCTCAGAGGCATGCTCTACGAACAGACAATACTCCACAGCAACGGTCAAAAACTCTATGACATCACGCTGAAGGCCTTCGGATTCTTTTTTGTAGCTCATATTGACTGCAAAATTAGCATTTTTTTCATAAATCTTTCGATTATCATGTCAAGAGATTGTCTTTTCCTATGAAAAAAATAGTAACTTTGCAATCGGTTTGGATATTCCGTACCCCTTTTTATCAATATGGCAAAGAATCAAAGAAACCAGAATAGTACCAGAAAGTCAATCAGAAGCCAGAAGCAACGTGAGGACGAACTGAAACTGCGCGACATCTTCAATTTCGGCAACGACCTGTGGAGATTCATCCCGGGCCTGCTGATGCTTGTCGTCGCCGTTTTCATGATTGTGGCATTCGTGTCATACCTCTTCACTGGAATGGCCGACTTCAGCATTCTCGACCGAATCACGCGCGAGGACGTGAGCAATGTGGACTATAAGTTCCACAATGCTTGCGGCTCTTTAGGAGCATGGATGGCGTTTTTCTTCATCAACAAGTGCTTCGGACTGGCAGCCTTCATCATACCTGCCTTCCTCGTCATGCTTGGATTATGGCTCATGAAAGCCTACAAGGTGAGGATTGTCAGGTGGTTCATCCTGCTTGCTCTGTTGATGATCTGGCTCAGTGTGGCACTCACCACCATCTACATGTTTGTCAAAGGACTGGCTGTGTTCGACGACACGTTCATCAGTCCCGGAGGCAACCATGGCAAAATGGCGGTCAACTATCTGTATCGACATATCGGACAACCTGGACTCATAGGCGTGTTGCTCATCACGGCCCTCATCTATCTCATCTATGTCAGCAACCGCACGGTGGAGTATATCAGGAAAGCACTGCATCCTGAAGTCGATCTCCATCGCTTGTGGAAGCGCAAGGACAACGGCAGTGACGATGATGACCCTGATACCCCCGAGCCATCCAATGAAGAGGATGATACCCCAGGCGGAAAAGCCGATGTGGGCACTGAGACAGGACAAGAACCTGTGGAGGAGGATGGTGGCGAAGCCAATGTCATAGAATTCGACAAGGATGGAAACATCATCCACAAAAACATCGGCGATGAGGCGGCAGACGACCTCGACGAGGAAGAAGGGCTGAAGGACGACAAAGGCCAGGACACTGGGGATGGAAAAGACACTAAGGATGGGCAAGAAGGTGAAGAAGCGCAGTTTGAAGTCACTGCCGCCGCCAAGACCGAAACGGGCGATGGCATCGTGTATGGATCGATCGACAGCGAGTACGACCCCAGATTGTCGCTGAGCCGCTACGAGCCTCCCACGCTCGACCTGCTCGACGACAGGGCCGACAGCATACCCTCGATTGACTTGGCTGAGCAAGAAGACAACCAAAAACGCATACGCACCATTCTCGACCAGTTCGGCGTGCAGATCAGCTCCATCAAAGCCACCGTCGGACCCACCATCACGCTCTTTGAAATCACACCTGCTCCAGGCGTCAGGATATCCAAGATCCGAAACCTCGAAGACGACATCGCCCTCAACTTGGCAGCTGAGGGAGTGCGTATCATAGCCCCCATTCCAGGAAAAGGAACCATCGGTATAGAGGTGCCCAACAAGAAGAAGAGCATTGTCTCCATGAAAGGGGTGCTGGAGAGCAAGAAATATCAGGAGTCGAACATGGAGCTGCCATGCGCACTTGGAAAGACCATCACCAACGAGGTCTTCATGGTCGATCTGGCCAAGGCACCCCACATGCTCGTGGCTGGTGCCACTGGTATGGGTAAGTCGGTCGGACTCAACGCCATTGTCACTTCGCTGCTCTACAAGAAGCATCCGTCGGAGCTCAAGATCGTCATGGTCGATCCCAAGAAGGTGGAGTTCTCCATCTACAGCCCCATTGAGAAACACTTCCTCGCCAAACTCGAGGAAGAGGAAGAGCCGATCATCACAGACGTGCAAAAGGTGATCAAGACACTCAAGTCGCTCTGCCAAGTCATGGACACCCGATACGACCTCCTCAAGAAAGCCAAGGTCAGGACCATCAAGGAGTACAACGAACTCTTCAAGGCCCGCAAGCTCAACCCTGAGAACGGACATGAGTTCATGCCCTACATCGTCGTCATCATCGATGAGTTCGGCGACCTCATCATGACCGCAGGCAAGGAAGTGGAACTGCCCATCTGCCGTATTGCGCAACTTGCGCGTGCCGTGGGCATCCACATGATCATTGCCACACAGCGACCCACCACCAATATCATCACGGGTACCATCAAAGCCAACTTCCCCGCCCGTGTGGCATTCAGGGTGACCTCCATGATCGACTCACGCACCATCCTCGACAGGCCTGGTGCCAACCAACTCGTCGGTCGAGGCG